>NZ_JBITPM010000001.1:0-52812 GCF_050467905.1 Pseudalkalibacillus sp. NRS-1564
TTATCTTTCTTATCTTTCTTGTCTTTCTTGTCTTTCTTGTCTTTCTTGTCTTTCTTGTCTTTATCCTGCTTTTCGTCTTTCTTTTTGTCCTTTTTATCCTCTTTTTCTTGAGCTTTTTCTATTTTTTTATCCGATTTTTCCTGAGATTTCTCTATTTTCTCGTTTGCTTTTTCAGCTTTCTTTTTTTTCTTTGTCTTGTTCTTTAGCTATTATAGAATTAGATTTGTCTTCGTTTTTCTCTATTTTATCTTTTTGCACTTTGTTGTTATCTTTAGAGTCTTCAGTTTGATCTGACGGGCTGGTTTCTTGTTCTGAAGGCGTGTCCTTTTGTTCTTTCTCCACCTTTTCAACCTTATCAGAAGAGCTTTGCTCAGGCTCCTGAAGAACTAAATCACTATCTTCTCGATTCTGATTAGGTACCGTCTTATCGTTCAACTGGACGACAGAATCTTCTAGCTCCAAAGAGCGATCTTTCGACTTTGATTCCACTGCGGTCATGCTTTCGGTCTCTAATTCATCCATGTTTTTGACAGACAAATTCCGTACATCCTCTATTGATAACGTAGCTCCCCGATCAACAGCAGCAAGATAAGTCATATATTTTCCTGGTGTTATCCCATTTTCTATAGCTTTTGCTCGAGTACTATAGTCAGTATCAAGTATGGTTGTAATAGCAACTGCTTGATTGACTAATGCTTCATTCTGTTCTATTCCTTGAATCGTATTCTCAAGCTGATCCTTAATCGCCTGATAACGCTCTTTCTTCTCTACATTTGAGGCGACAATAAGCAGTTTTCTATCTTCTGTTAGATACCCCTCTTTGTCGAGTTTCGAGACTAGGAGCCCTCCAAATTCGCTTAGAGACATGTTCGTTACCTCTTGATCTAAGTTTAACCCTTCACCGTCCGAATTCCACGCTTGATATTGAACAACTTCAAGGTCGGAGTTGACTCCAACCTCAATACTTGGATTGATATCAAAGCTTACATAGGCCGCAACTGCGTCATTTTGTCTAACAGGAATCACACCTGTCACGATTACAACTAATAACAAAATTGCTGCCATACCGGCCAGGGTGGGCATAGAGGGGGTAAAATAACCTTTTTTCTTGTTTAATGGTTTTGGTGTAAGTTTAATTTCAGAGCCGATTGTTAACGTATGATTTCGCTTCAAATTGATCGTAGTAAACTCCCCATCGGGTGTTAATACAACCGCTTTACGTCCACGAATGTCCATTATGACCCCATTTTTCATCCCCTGGCCCCCTTAATTCAACTACTGTATATATGATTTCAGCGCATTAAATCCACCCAGATGAATTAACGCCACTGCTATTATATACTTTCGATTACGTTCAATCGTTTTTCGACTGCATGTAACGAGCGCTAGCAAATCTTTTATAGGGAGCTGCTTTTTTTCTAGCAAATAACTTGAAAGAATGTCATCTTGAGCAATCAATTGCGCAATCATCTTTGCATTTTCTCTTGCATCAATATGTTTAGGACAGTTTTTGCTCAGAACTTTAAACGTAATGCTAAATTTCTTCAACAATTGTTCGTATTCCTCAATTTCATACATTCTTACTTCACGCTGTCTGTCCATTTCGTATACATCAAGTGCAGCTTTCTGTTCTGCAAAACTATCTTCTAGTCGGCCTTCCTCATCAAGTTCCTCAGGCTCAAGATAAATATACTTATTTTGTCTTGCTTCTTTACGGATATGGTCGATGACTCTTCTTCTAATCACCATATCAGCAAAGGTTAAAAATCTACTTCCTTGTCCTTTTCGAAACTGATCCATCGCTTCGTTAAAAGCTGAAAGTCCGATACTGAACTCATCCATCGAATGATTGATATAACGATTACAAACTTTGGACGTGATTTTCTTAATAAACGGTTGGTAATCTTCTAATAGCTGGTTTCTTAATAACTGGTTTCCGTTTTGTATACTATCAATTTTATCTTCTAATGTAATATTATCTTTTTTATTTTCTTTATGATTTGCGAAATTTCCCATTGTGCTGATTGAAATGGTTGTCATGTTATACACCTCTCATCTTGCAGTCAATTTCTAATTGATTGCTTCTCGGGTTGGATTCTTAGATGTTTTTAGTTTGAGAATTCTAAATTAGTAATTAAAATAAAAATGCGTCACCATTCGTATCAAACATCGGAAAGGTGACTCTATTCAGTTATACCATTCAATCAGCATGAACGAAAATACAATTTTATGACAATGTTACTGTTTCTTTACTTCCTGTTATATTAATTTATCATTATTAATCTTGCTTAATTTTCAGCGAATTGCGTATTCATTCAAGCCCGTCTTGAAGCGATTTTCTAAAACCAGAAAATAACGATAAATTGGTCAAATATCATCAAACGAATTTGTGTTCACTAAGAAATGCATCCACAGTTACGACTGATTCGAAGGCAAAAAGGGTCTTATTTCCGCCCTTCTCCCTAATAACTGTTAATGCAGGTACACTTTGTATTTTAAGTGTTTCCGCTACCCAAGGAAAATAATTTAAATTACATGAGTAGATATGTGATTCAACCCCTTTAGAGCTCGAAACAATTTGTAACATTCGCTCTGCAATTTTACACGTCTGACAAAAAGGCGTGTAAAAGAAAAAAACAGTGCCTTCCTTTTGTAAAAGTTCACTAACCATGGATTCATCGGTTATGTCTTGCATGTTAATACCCCATTCTATGTAAGAGCGAAAAGGAAGCTTCGGTAAGCTTCCTTTTCGCTCATTTCTTGATTATTGGACGGTCACTACTTTAAATTTCGCCGCCCTTAAAATCCTATTTAAATAATTTAGAGGTGTTTCTGCTACTTCACGATGAAGCATTGTAATGTAGAGATGTTCGGCATGTGGAATTTCTTGTGTAAGCTGCCGTCTTAATTTCTCACCGGCATCATCAGCATCTACAAGAACATATACATCCTTCTCCTCAAGCTCTTCACTAAGTTCTTCTAACCTGTCAAAACTAATCGTTCCATAAGTGCAGATAATCTCCACTTGCTCATCTAACACTCTCATTAACTGTTCTTTATCTGTCTTTCCTTCTACAATAATTACTTTATCAGTCATGGCACAACGCTCCATTTCAAGCTGTCGTATCAATTCATTTACTATAGCATATGGTAGTTGAAGCATTTCGTTTCAAGGCATATGATTTAATTTATTCATTTTGAAGTGTTAGATACAACAGCTACTCATTGAGCCAGATGAATGACAGCTTTGTTAATCATTGTCTTGATCAGGATCGTCCTCTTCTAAATATGTTTCAGATGTTGAATTACCGTGTTCATTCTGAAGATCATCTACTGTGCGAAGGCGATCATCGACTCTATTGCCTGACGTTTCAAATGTAGCCTCATCATCCGGTCTATTGCTGTCTTTGGCCTCTTCCAATTGATCTTGTGCTTCTTTGGTACGTATTGCATAAGGAATGGCTTCAAGACGTTCTTTATCAATTTCTTCACCAGTATCCACACATATTCCGTAATTACCTTCTCGAATACGATCAAGTGCTGTATTAATTAAGCTTAGTCGTTCTCTAGCTGCATCTTCTAGTGTAATATCTTTCTCGCGTTGATCCAATTCAGAAGCCATATCAGCAAAATGATTGTCGTACGATGTTAATTCTCCTGCTTCCTCAGATAGTGCGGCATTTTCATCTCGGTGACTTGCACCACCATCTAAAAGATCTTTCTTTTGATCTAATAATTGTTTTTTAAAATGCTGTAATTCTTGTTTCGACAAAGCCATAGTAATTCCCTCCATAGGTCATTTTCTTTTCCAGTACCTATTTTCCCTTTACCCTACTCACACTAAACCACACAATTATGTTTTATCATGCTCAACTGGTGGAAATAAATCAATAAGATTAAAGATTGGAGTGGTCATAATGGCAAAGTTAAAACTTGGACAGGAAGTACCATCCTTTTCGTTAATTAATACAGAAGGTGAACTGTTTCAATTTGAACAGCACCAAAAGGAAGACAAGCGTTGGCATATGCTCGTATTTTTCAGAGGAGAATGGTGCCCTGTATGTAATGAGCAATTAGAAGAGCTTCAAGAGCATCTAGGTGCTTTTAGAAAGTTAGACGTCCATCCAATTGCAATTGCAAAAGATAGCTTAGAATCTCTTAGAAAAATGAAAGAAAAGCATAACCTCGAGTTCCCAGTACTAAGTGACAAAGAGAATGCGGCAATTGACTCCTTTGGCGTTATGATGCATCGAGAAGACGACCCTTATGAAGATCACGGTGAGCATGGAGAGCCTGCCATCTTTCTTATCGATGAGAACGGCAAATTAATGGCGCAATATTTACAGTCAAGCCCATTTGGAAGACCGTCAGCTGATGGTCTAATCACAACGATTAAATATATTCGCAAAAACAAAGCATAAAAAAGACCGGCCAAATGGCCGGTTTTTTTGCAGTAATAAAGTCGTTGGCGTTAGAAGAGAAGTGCTTGTCGGGCCTTAACGAGCGTATTCGCTTTTCTTGTCCAGCTACTACGCTCAGTCCCTCGATCACTTCTCCTTATGATTTGAACACAAAGAGCGTGTTCGAATCATAAGGTTCCAGTGCTTGTCGGGCCTTAACGAGCGTATTCGCTTTTCTTATTAACACCAGCCGAGGTCGCAGTCTTCTACATACCTTCCATTTTGCTCGATTACTTGTTCGTAATGATAAATTTTGTTCTGCTCCATCTCAAATCCTTCAAGAAACTCATATTGATTTCCTTGATCTGAGAATAAGATACGGCCAATTCTTTCCTTGTCCATAAACAAGTTCATCGCTTGTTGATCAAATTTACCATATACCTTTCGAGTAACGTCGATTCTTTGCATTGGGCGAGGTGTCTCAATCATTGGTATCATCCCCTCTTTATTGTGTCATTCCGTAAAGCCATCATGTATTCATTCTATGACTGAAATTAGGAAACACATTCATTAATAAGAGTTTACGATGATGAGTGGACTTTTACGCTCATAATTCGACTAGCAATGGAGAGCTATAAAATGAATGACTGATTTATTCGTCTTCGCTTACCATTTTTTCGTATGCTTCAGCTGTCATTAGTTCTTCTACTTGAGAAGGCTCGGAAGGTTCTACAACGACCATCCATGCTTTTTCGTATGGTGAATCATTAACGAATTCAGGGCTGTCTTCTAAATCCTCATTGACAGAAAGAACTTTGCCTGAGATTGGTGCGTATAGCTCAGAAACAGTTTTTACAGATTCCACGCTACCGAACGGCTCGTCAGATTCAATCGTGTCGCCTTCTTCTGGAAGCTCAACAAAAACGATATCTCCAAGTTCTGATTGTGCGAAGTCTGTAATACCGATGCGGATGTTTCCGTCTTCTTGTACTTGCACCCATTCGTGTTCTTCTGAGTAGCGAAAATCTTTTGGTAAGTTCATTAGTAATTCCTCCCTGAAATAATTCCTCTTAATAAAGGTTAGTAGTCAATATTATTTACAATAACTATCGTATAATAGTTATTATTAATTAAGCAACTATTTTATCGTTTCCATGTTTCCTCAAATACATCCTCTTTAAACCCAACAGTAACTTTTTCTCCGTCAGTTACGATTGGACGTTTGATTAACATCCCATCAGAAGCAAGGATTTCAAGCAATTCGTCTTGAGTCGATGTAGCGACCTTATCTTTTAATCCAAGCTCTCGATATTTCTGCCCACTCGTATTAAAGAATTTCTTAATTGGTAAGCCGCTATGATTAAGCAGGACAGCTAACTCATCTTTTGAGGGCGGATTTTCGACGATGTGTACTTCATTTACTTCAATATCGTTTTGCTCGAACCATTTCTTCGCTTTACGGCATGTACCACATTTGGGATATGCATAGAATGTAATGGGCAAATCTGTTCCTCCTTAAAGACACTCAAGTGATTATAACGTTAGTTTACCACATGAGAGGAGTTGGACAAATACAGATGCACCTAAAAGTAAATTTCGTCATCTATTAACAAAATCCTTTCATTATTCCACTCACTATTTTTCCTAATTAAGAGAAAAAAATCCCCCCATTTCTGGAGGGACAATAGAGAACATGGTTTGGAAGTTAGTTTTGATCCTACCGGTTATGACCAATTCAAATTGTTATTTTACATTAGTATAGCGATGATAGCTTATTAAACCGTAAAACGCTGTTGTTCAAGAATGCTTGCAGCGATTTCACGTTTCTTCGCAATAACATTAATTGGCGTAAAACGTGATAGTTTACGAAGAGCAGATATCATCATGCGAAGTGAATCGCCTGTTTCGACGGCAACCAAAGTCTCTTTAGCATGAGCTTCAATACGGTTGAAAGCTTCCTGACAGAAAACTTGTGTTAGAAGAAGTTTATTTTGTTGCTTTTCTGCACCAGTTTTATTAATCGCTTTCTCTGTGCGAAGTACGGCTGATTCCATAGAGTAAATTTCGCTTACGATATCTGCCATGTTTGATAAAACTTCTTGTTCTTTATCAAGAGCCTTGCCATATTTTTGAACAGCTGTACCTGCAGTCATAAGCATAATCTTCTTTGCCATCTTAACGAGATGCTTTTCCTGTTCAAGAGGTGCATCACCAATTTCTTGTGGCGTTAACATCATGAGCTCTTCTTGAAGTGCAGTAGCCTTTTCAAGGAATGGAAGCTCGCCTTTCATTGTTTTACGGACAAGCGTGCCTGGAACTAGAAGGCGGTTGATTTCATTCGTTCCTTCAAAAATACGATTGATACGAGAATCACGGTACATTTTTTCAACTTCATATTCAGACATAAAGCCGTATCCACCGTGAATTTGTACTGCCTCATCTACAACATAATCTAGCGCCTCTGAAGCAAACACTTTATTTAGTGAACACTCAATTGCATACTCCGCAATTGCTTCTGCGACTTTCGCTCCATCTTTTTGTTCTTCATCCGAAAGTTTTCCTAACTTCTGCTCAAAAAGACCTCCTGTGCGGTAAGTAGAACTTTCTGTCGCGTATGTTGCTACTGCCATATTCGCCAGTTTCTCTTGTATGAGAGAGAACTTTGCAATTGGCGTGTTAAACTGCTTACGCTCTAAAGCATACTTAGCGGAAAGTTCGATCGAACGCTTCATTCCACCAATAGTACCTACTGCTAGCTTATAGCGACCAACGTTCAAGATGTTAAACGCAATGATGTGCCCTTTACCTGCTTCTCCTAGTAAATTTTCTTTTGGCACGGCTACATCTTCAAGAATCAATGTTCTTGTAGAAGAGCCTTTGATGCCCATTTTCTTTTCTTCGGGACCAGTTGAAAGACCTTTGGAATCCCGCTCAACAATGAAAGCAGAGAAATGTTCGCCATCAATTTTTGCATAGACAATGAATACATCTGCGAAAGCGGAGTTCGTGATCCACTGCTTTTCACCGCTTAGAAGATAGTGTGTTCCTTCAGCATTGAGCTTAGCTGTGGTTTTAGCCCCAAGAGCATCAGAACCTGAACCAGGCTCAGTCAAAGCATAAGCAGCAATTGTAGCTCCTGACGCAAGACCTGGAAGATACTTTTTCTTCTGCTCTTCGTTTCCGAAAAAGACGATAGGTAGAGAACCGATTCCAACATGGGCGCCATAACTTAGGGAAAACGAACGAGCACGAGCGAATTTCTCAGTAATAACAGATGAACTGATTTTATCAAGGCCAAGACCGCCGTATTCTTCTGGGACGTCCGCTCCAAGAAGTCCGAGATCACCAGCTTTTTCGAGAAGCTTCCGTGAAATTTCAAATTCATGATTCTCAATTTTATCAAGCGCTGGAACGACTTCCTTTACTACAAAGTCTTCCGTTGTTTTCCCCATCATGACATGCTCATCTGAAAAATCCTCCGGTGTGAAAATATCTTCTGCCTTTTGATCTTCAATCAAGAAGCTTGCACCTTTAACCGTTTTGTTCATTGTATTAGACATGCTTGTTTTCCTCCCTTGTTTTCGTTGCTCTTAAAGAATTTCAAACACTCCAGCAGCGCCCATTCCTCCGCCAATACACATCGTCACAACGCCAAATTGTTCTCCGCGGCGTTTCATCTCATGAATTAAGCTTAAGGTTAACTTCGTCCCTGTACATCCAAGTGGATGACCAAGTGCAATCGCTCCACCATTTACATTCACTTTGTCTTCATCAAGTCCAAGCTTTCTAATGACGCGAAGAGATTGTGATGCAAAAGCTTCATTTAATTCGAATAACCCAATATCAGATAGCTCAAGTCCAGCGAGTCGAAGAGCTTTAGGAATCGCTTCAACCGGTCCGACTCCCATTATTTCGGGTGCTACACCAGCAACAGCAAATGATCTGAACTTAGCCATAGGCGCTAAGCCTTCACTTTCAGCTTTTTCTCGATCCATGACGAGAACACTTGCTGCTCCGTCACTTGTTTGTGATGAATTTCCGGCGGTCACAGAGCCTCTAACATTAAATACTGGACGTAACTTACCGAGAACATCAAGTGACGTATCTGCCCGAACACCTTCATCCTGTGAGAAAAGAACTTTCTTTTCCTGTAATTTGTTTTTCTCATCAATCCATCTTTTCGTTACTTCGATCGGAACAATTTCATCCTGAAACTTCCCATCTTTGATTGCCTGAGCTGCACGCTGATGACTCCTTAGTGCAAAAGCATCCTGATCTGCTCTGCTAATCTCAAAGCGACGTGCGACTTCTTCCGCTGTGTGTCCCATTCCCATAATATATTCAGGTTTTTCTTCTACAAGAGCAGGATTGGGCTTTATTACATGACCGCCCATCGGCACAAGACTCATCGATTCCACTCCACCAGCCAATATGGCACCGGATTGGCCAAGCATTATGCGTTCTGAAGCATAAGCGATACTCTGTAAACCTGAAGAACAATATCGGTTGATTGTAATGGCTGGAACCGTCTCAGCAAGACCTGCTCTAGCTCCAATCATTCTAGCTACATTCAGCCCTTGTTCAGCTTCAGGAATAGCGCATCCCATAATCACATCATCTATTTCACCATCATAACCGCCGGCACGCTTTAACGTTTCCTTAACGGTAAGTGCTCCAAGATCATCTGGACGCATATGGGCAAGCGTTCCACGGTTTGCTTTTCCAACAGGTGTTCTAGCACCGGATACAATAACTGCTTCTTTCATCAAACTTCCCTCCTCCATACTAGTTGCGCAGCGGTTTTCCTTTAAGTAACATATGCTGCATTCTTGCTTGCGTTTTTGGCTCTCCTAGCAGGCTGAGGAACGCTTCACGCTCAAGATCCAGAAGATACTGCTCATCGACTAATGTTCCTTCTTTTACTTTTCCGCCCGCAATGACGTGAGCAAGTTTGGTCGCAATCGTTAAATCGTGATCGGACAGGTAACCGCTCCATTTCATCGTTTTCGCTCCCATTAGCATTGCAGCATAACCTGCTTCTCCAGCAACTGGGATCTTTTTAGCAACAGGTGGCTGATAGCCTTGTTCAGCAAGGAAAAGTACTTTTTCCTTTGCATCATGAAGAACGTGATCCGCGTTAGCACTAATACCATCCTGAGGTCGAATGAATCCTCGTTCCATTGCTTCATGAGCTGATGTTGAAACTTTCGCCATCGCAATCGTTTCAAAAACGTTGGCTGCAATATCAGTTAAGTTAACATTAACTCCTGGAGGCGTTTGCTCTAGCTGACGCATATAAAGTTCTTTATTTCCGCCTCCACCTGGAATCAAGCCAACACCTACTTCTACGAGGCCCATATATGTTTCTGAAGAAGCTTGAATGGAAGCTGCTGGCATACACACTTCTGCACCACCGCCAAGCGTCATCTGAAACGGCGCTGCTACGACTGGTTTTTGAGAGTAGCGAATACGTGCCATGGACTGTTGGAACTTCCTTGCAACCATTTCGATTTCAAAGAAATTATCATCTTGAGCTTCCATTAACATATACGCGACGTTGGCACCAACACAGAAATTTTTGCCCTGGTTTCCAATCACAAGTCCTTCGAAGTTTTTCTCCGTTTCATCAACGGCTTCATTAATCATCTGGAGAATATCCATTCCAATTGCATTGTTTGGGGAATGGAATTCAAGGCCTGCAACCCCATCTCCAAGATCAAGAAGCGTTGCTCCAGTATTTTTCTTAATCACGCGATTTTGCGCTTTTAATCCTTTAAGGTGGATAATTTTCTTACTTTCCTCAACTACTCTTTGCTCACCATTATGGTAGAAAGATTGAGTGGCACCTTCCTGCTTATAGAAAGACGTTTGCCCTGAGGCAAGCATTTGATCAACCCATTCAGGAATCGTTTCGCCTTCTTCCTTCATTCGAGCCACTGATTTCTCAACTCCAAGAGCATCCCACGTTTCAAAAGGACCCATTTCCCATCCAAAGCCCCATTTCATGGCACGATCGACGGCGTCGATATCATCAGCAATTTCATAGGTTTTCTCAGCAGAGTAAAGCAAAACAGGCTTCATGATGTTCCAAATTAATTCACCTGCGCGGTCATTCGCGTAAGCAAGCGCTTTCAGTTTATCCGCTTTTGACTTCGCTTGTTTACTTGCCTCAACAGAAGCTGTTTTTAATTTCTGTCGTGGTTCATATTCAAGCGTAGATGGATTTAACTCTAGAATTTCGCTTCCTTTTGCCCCTTTTTGTTTTATGAAAAAGCCCTGACCTGCCTTTGCTCCAATCCAGCCTTTTTCTTTCATCTGTTGCATAAATTCAGGAATCCGGAATACTTCTTTCTCATCACCTTCAACCTGTTCAAAAACGTTGTTCGCTACGTGAATAAACGTATCAAGTCCAACTACATCAAGTGTTCGAAACGTTGCACTTTTTGGACGGCCGATTGCTGGGCCAGTTACAGAATCTACTTCTCCAACTGAAAAGCCGCGATTCATCATTTCTCTAACTGTGACAAGCAGGCCATAAGTTCCAATTCGATTGGCAATGAAGTTTGGCGTGTCTTTCGTTTCTACGACACCTTTGCCGAGAGTATCTTCACCAAATTTTTTCATATAGGAAAGGACGTCTGGATCCGTGTCTTTCGTTGGAATCACTTCAAGAAGCTTTAAATATCTTGGTGGGTTAAAAAAGTGCGTACCAAGGAAGTGCTTCCTAAAATCTTCTGATCTACCTTCAGCCATTGCTTCTACGGAAATACCGGAAGTGTTCGAACTAACAATGGTTCCAGGTCGTCTATATTCGTCTACTTTTTCATATACTTTTTTCTTGATCTCCAGGTTTTCGACAACAACTTCAATGATCCAGTCAACTTCTTGCAAGCGCTCCATATCGTCTTCCATATTTCCCGCTTCAATTAATTGAATGTGATCTTTCTTAGAAAGCGGTGCCGGTTTTTGTTTCTTAAGTTTCTCAATCGCTTCTGCTGCAAGTCTATTTCTGACAGAACGGTCAGCGAGTGTAAGTCCTTTGACTTTTTCCTTTTCATTCGGTTCCTTTGGTGCAATATCCAATAGCAAACTTGGAATTCCTACATTCGCCAGGTGGGCGGCAATGCCTGATCCCATTACTCCTGCTCCTAATACAGCTACTTTATGAATGCTACGTGTCATAGCGAACCTCCCCTGTTGAATGAATGCTCATTCATTTTTAATTCAAAAAAAGAGCGAGATCATTTCCTCTGTCTATACTATAAAATATATTCTGAAATTTAGCAATATATCACACGGATTTTTTTGACAAAATTTTATAAATTTAAACAAAGCTTATTTTAAAGCGGACATTCGTCCGCTTTTCACTATTTCATCATTCCTTTAAGGACGAAAGCTACGTTTGCAGGCCTTTCAGCAAGTCTTCTCATAAAATATCCATACCAGTCTTTTCCATAGGGTACGTAGACACGCATTTTGAAACCTTCTTTAAGGAGCTCATCTTGTTTATCTACACAAATACCATATAGCATTTGAAATTCAAATTGAGAACGGGGGATATTGTATTCCTCTACGAGCTTCTTTGTGTATTCAATGATGCGATCATCATGGGTCGCAATGGCTGTGTAATTTCCATTCAATAAGTGCATTTTAATGATTTTTTTGAAATTCTCGTCGACATCCTTTTTATCCGGAAATGCGACTTTTGGTGACTCTTTATAAGCACCTTTAACAAGTCTAAGATTTGGAGATAGATCGTTCAGCTTTTCTACATCTTCAGCTACGCGGTATAAGTAGGCTTGAAGAACTGTACCAATGTTCGTATACTCCCTCTTTAGGTTAGTAAAAATCTCTATTGTTTTTCCGCACCTCTCGAAATCTTCCATATCAATCGTAACAAAGACATTGTGCTGATCAGCAGCTTCAAGAATTCGGCGCATATTTTTCATCGTCATATCGTAATCAATGTCTAACCCCATTGATGTGAGTTTAAGAGAAAGCTGAGAATCAAGATTTTCTGCTGCAATTCGCTCAATTGCTTCAATACAGTGGTTTGTCATTTCATCAGCCTCAGCGGCGTTATCTACAAATTCACCAAGATGATCGATTGTAACAGAAAGTCCCTTTTCATTTAGTTTCTTAATAGCATTTACAGAGCTATTAAGAGACGCACCGGCTACAAACCGGCTAGCTCCAAAGCGCATACCATACCGTTTCGCTACTTTTGTAGCTACTTTATTCTTCCCCATGTATAAAAAGAAATTACGCATTACTTGTTCCATCATAACCCCTCCATGTAAACGCATACAAAACGTCTAAAAAAATATATAGTGGAGAAAATCGGCATATAGTATCAAATACCGCCATATTTCGCCTTTAATGCTATTCTACCATGATATGCTGTCGTTTAGTCTATTTTTGATAGATTTTCTCCGTAATAAATTTTTTTAAATATTTACTTGAATTAGTATTCTATACCCCGCTCTTCACGAAAAAAACTGGAACTTAAAATAGTATATTTAAATGTTACAAAATCGGATACTTCTCTTCTCATCTATTTTCATAACCTTTTTTCTTAACAATCACCTCATTTCTCAAGGGATGAGCTTCTGAAATGAAACAAAATCCTATATTAGCTTAAATGGTTGATTCTCGAATAAGCTAAAATCAAAAACGTTCGTTAATGTAGCCAAAAAAAAAGAAACCAGGGAAGTCCTGGTTTCACTTATCTGATTCTTTCTGGTTATCCTGTTGGGCTTTACGATGCTCTTCGTTCATAGTTTTGATTTCGGTCACTAGCTCTTTCATGGCATCCTTCGCATCAGGATACGTTTGATTCCAATGTTTCGCAAGAGGAGGCATCGTTTTTGAAAGATGCGTGTACATCGCCCATAGCTTCACTTTTTCCTTCAGCTCAGGGCTCGTATCTCCAAGGAGAAGCTCGGTGTATTTATCCATCAATCCATCGACTTGTTCCTGAAGTGTTTCAAGACTCATTTCATTCACTCCAATCACTAGCAGAATATCCTGATTATAGCATAATTAATGGGATACTCGACCGTTCACCTGAACTTCTCTTAACCTTCCATAATCAATGCGTTCTTGATTTTCTTTAATTGCCTTTATCAACTCTTCTATAAGTACCTTTTCATCCGTCACAATAAAGAAACGGCATGATATCATCGCGAAGTCGCCAAAAAATGCTCTGCAACCAGCATATCGTTTTGCATCACGGACTGGCTGATAAGGAAAAATAAAATTTCCACTTTGTTCAAATGCAGGATCAAGAGGATGTTCTTCAAGTTTCTTAATCAGCTCTCGAATCGTCAGCTCTCTTCCATGCTCATTTGTTCCTATTTCGATAATTTCAAGCAAGGTTGATTCCCCCTTCTTTACAAGATTCGAAAGCAAACTGCTCTGATAAAGGGCCGAAAGTGGAATGCACTCATTTCATGCGCTTTGATCCGAATCAATAGGCTATTATACATGCATTATCTAACATAGCCAAAAAAAAGAGTCAGAATAAATTCTGACTCTACAATGGGTCACAAAGAGTGAGTATATACAGAGGAGGGACCTGACCTCACTCTTTAATTTATCTTATGTTTCTTTTAACTTTGTGGCTGGACAAGTACCCCGGTACAAACATGGAAATTTCTCATTCATTAAGCTTCTTCTCGACACACTCATACATGATTTGCAACATCATACCTATTATAATAGAAGGATATCAAGCTCGGACCATCTTGGAGGGATCATTATGGATATTGTTGTTATTGGTGGTGGCATTGGCGGACTGACTGCTGGAGCATTACTGACGAAAGAAGGCTACAACGTAACAATACTTGAAGCATCGAATGAATGGGGTGGATCAGCAGGAAAATTTACACGAGGGCATTTTCTCTTCCCTGTTGGAGCGACGATGGGGATGGGGTTCGAAGAAGGTGGATTACACTATCGCATTTTCCAAGAACTCGGTTTGTCCTTCCCTGTTTTTTCGTTGGATGAAATTATGAGAATATACGATGGCAATCGCGTCATGCCTTATTATACAGATCGAAATCGCCATTTATCAGAATGCGCTACCCAGTTTCCAGAACACTCCAAACAAATTGTTTCTTTCTATCGAGAAATATGGAAAATTGGAGCCGAAGTACGTAAGTTAATTGGACCTCTCCCTGTTGTACCTCCAGTCACCCTATCAGAATGGAAAGGGCTTCTACTATCTCTCAAACCAGGAACTCCCGGACTGGTTCCCTACCTTCGGAAAACAATGGGAGATCTTCTAAAAAAACATAATCTTAATGATGCACTAGACTTTCACCATTTTATTGATGGACAATTAATTGATAGCATGCAAACAACTAGTGAAGAGTGCTCAGCACTTATGGGTGCTCTTGCTCTCGATATTTATCACGAAGGGGCATATTACTCTGAAGGTGGATTGTATCGCATCGCTGAAACACTACAGCAATATATTGAACAGAACGGTGGTCGAACTTACCAGAGAAAGCAAATTCAATCGATTCGGCGTGAAAACAACCGTTGGGTAGCTGTCGATCAAAAAGGGGAGAGTTGGAGAGCTGATCACCTTATTAATAACTTACCTGTACAGGGCTTTGTTCCACTTCTTCCAGAACCACTTCAAGAACAACTCCCCACTAAGTTAAGAAAACGAAGTCAAATGACTCAGTGGGGAGCTTTTACGATGTATCTTGCTTTAGATGAAAAAATCATCCCTGAATATACGTCCCTCTTTAGTCAAGTCTTTTCGGATAATGGAAAAATGACCGAAGGAAATCACCTCTTCTTGTCACTTTCAAAATCCAATGATCTCTTTCGTGCGCCAGAGGGCTTTCGCACATTAACAGTCAGTACACATACAGAGCTTCACCATTGGGATACGAAAGAGAAATACGATCAATATAAAAAGGAGCTAACTGAGAAAATGCTCACAGGTATTGAAAGAGTGATACCTAATGTAAGAAGTGGAATCGAATTACAAATGACAGGTGCACCACGAGCATGGGAAAGATTTACGAAAAGACCTAAAGGCATGGTTGGAGGTTTCCCACAAACGAATGAATTTAGTTTGTTCAACAGTCTTTCTCACCGTACTGGTCTCAAGGGATTGTGGCTTTGTGGCGACAGCGTTTTCCCTGGAGCAGGTACTATTGGGGTTTCTACTAGTGGATATCATGTCTATCGCTCTATCACTAAGGAAATGGTGAAAATAAAATAAGTCATTTTAGAATAAAATCGCTTCCTTAAGGCACAATGAGACTATCATTTAATGTTGAAGGAGCGAACCAACCGTGGATCAAAAGAATAATTTAGTTACTACTGACAGTGAAAAGTTACTTACTTCAATGCGAGAAGAAATTGCGGAAGAGTTTCTCGTTATGGCAGCTGCCACAGAACAAGTAGAAGAAAAAGATTTTTACACTTATCATCTCTTAAAAGAAGCAGAAAAACTACGTAATCTTAAAAATAAGGTTCGATAAGAAATGACGTTCGGGAAATCATGTAGTATACTTCTAATAATTGATCTAAAGGAATGATGCGAATCATGACAACTCATACGTTTACAGTTGGCGAGGAGCGAGCAAATTATATTACTCACGGAATTGGAGCTATCATAAGCGTTGCCGCTCTAGTCATCTTAATTGTGTTTGCGTCTCTCTATGGAACTGCCTGGCATATTGTAAGTTTTACACTTTTCGGTACAACGATGCTGATGCTTTATACGGCCTCTACACTCGTTCACAGCTTTCCACCTGGGAAAGCGAAAGACTTTTTCGAAATACTAGATCACTCTTCTATCTATTTCTTTATCGCTGGTACTTACACCCCCTTCTTGTTTATTGTAATTGAAGGTTGGCTAGGTTGGACACTATTTGGCATCGTGTGGGGACTCGCGATTATTGGAACAGTATTTAAAGCTTATTTTGTAAAAAAGTTTCTATTTGTCTCAACCATTCTCTACGTTTTAATGGGCTGGCTGATCGTTCTTGCCTGGAATCCACTCACGCAGAACTTGGCTCCAAACGGAATGATGCTTCTCATTGTTGGGGGTGTTCTCTACACAATTGGAGCGGTATTCTATGTCTGGAGAGCTTTTAAATACCATCATGCAGTTTGGCATCTTTTCGTGGTAGCTGGAACACTTGCTCATTTCTTCTGTGTTCTCTTCTATGTATTACCTCTTTAAAACCAATCCTCTGCACGCATCGTGCAGAGGATTTTTGTTTTCCATAACAAAACCTTTTATCGACTATAATCGTCTTAGCCATAGAATACTAGTAAAAGGATGAACGATTTTGATTGAAGTATCTCATCTAACTAAACAGTTCAAAAAAGAGAAGATTCTACATAACCTCACTTTGTCCATCGAAGGAGGCATGGTAGGGCTTATTGGTCCAAATGGTGCTGGAAAAACGACATTTATGAGAATGCTAGCTGCGGTCTCAAAGCCTTCTTCCGGAGAAATCTATCTTAAAGGTTATTCACTTAACCGAGAAGCTTCAAGTGTTCGGAAAGAAATCGGTTACCTCCCTCAACATTTCAAGCTGTATCCGCAGCTTACTGCATCTCAGTTTTTGGACTATGTTGGGAAGTTGAAACGAGACCACCATTATGATCATGAGCGAGAAAAAAAACGATTGCTTCATGCCCTTAATTTAGAAAAGCGACAGAATCAAAAAATTAAGACGTTCTCAAATGGAATGCAGCAACGTCTCGGCATTGCCCAGGCGCTTTATGGAGAACCCGCTGTGATGATATTCGACGAACCTTCTGCTGGACTTGATCCTGAAGAACGCTTACGCTTTCGCAACTTACTAGCTGATGTTTCTAGCCGAAAAACCGTCATTCTTTCTACGCATATTGTAGAAGACATTGAAGGAAGCTGTGATACGCTGATCGTTCTAAATAAAGGGCGCATTCTTTTTCAAGGCACACCAGATGAGCTTCAACGTAAGGGGAATGGACTTGTTTGGGAGTTCGACCTCTTTGATAATAACTGGGACCAATTAAATGGATTACAAATGACACTTACAAAACGAAAAGCAACAGGATTAAGGTGTCGAGCAATATCTCCAGTAGCACCATTTGAATTTGCCGAAGCCGTGGATCCTACCCTTGAAGAAGGGTACATGGCACTGATTGGGCGTGATGGACTATGAGAAAATGGCTTATCCAGTTTAAGCTTGAATTTTCTTTTTTGTATAAAAACTGGTTTTTCGCACCTCTTCCTTTCTTATATTTGATCTGGTTACTTTTTAGCATGAGTGCAGATCAAGAAGGAGGACATGGCAACCTCTACAGAACAACCTATGAAACAACGCACTCTCTTATATTCATTCTCGTTATTGGCTTAAGTATTCTGATTGGCGTTTATTTAATACGACGAGACGTTGGGAATGAATCATTTGAGTGGCACCAATCATTTCCCGTGTCCAATTTCGTATTCATATCAGCAAAATTGATGTCCGCGCTCATCTATATGACGATATATACGGTCCTAATGAGTGGAACCTACTTTATCTTTGCTATGAGAGATAACATTCCGGTGGAAGAAACGTTCACAATTCTGCGTTTCTATGGGACTCAATACGAAGTAGCGTTCTTTATTAGTTTAACTCTTGGCATGCTTTTATCGGTACTTATTAAAAATCGCTATGTTTACTTAATCGCCTTCTGCGCCTGGATGTTTGGTACGCTATTCATGGAAATTTTCATTATTGATCAAGGCGGACACTTTTATCTTAAAGCGTTCCATCTAACCTACTTATTTGTCGATTCTGTTCTTGTTAATGGCACCTGGGGAATTGAATTAATGAAAGAAGAACTACAGTTACAGCGCATTTTTGTTTTAACGGTTTCTTCCTTTCTCCTGGTACTCATCATTTTCATTCTCAATAAACGCAGACCTCATCCATATACGTGGCTGTGGAAGGTTGCACTCATGATCAGTATTGGAATTGTCGTGATTTCGTATCTTCCATATGCTTCTTTCTGGAAGGAGCGAACTGATGAATTTAGTAAGATTAAACAAGAATCTCCATTGATAACAGACGAACAAAACGGTCAAGCTAGTTACATGTCTTTCCCTTCCCTTTCTTCTCCTAATACTCTTATGAAAGAGGAAGAAGAGCTCTATCAACCAGAACGTTTTGAAATAAAACAATTTGACTTATCCATTCAGCATGAAGATCAATCACTTTTCATTGATGCATCTCTCACTCTACCATCAGCAGAATTTCAAACAAAGGAGTTCATGAAATTCACATTGAATCAGACATTTTCAGTTAACCAAGTCACGATTGATCAACATCCAATTCCATTTACTCAAGAGAATGATTTTCTGACCGTTACTTTACCTGAAAATATGAAAGAACCTGTTATTCGTATTCAATATGAAGGACCATACAAACTATGGGCATCTAATAATGGTCAGGAATACTATCCGGGCCATGTTGGAAATGATCAAATGATTATGCCTTCTCAAACAGCCTGGTATCCATTGCCAGGGCATCAATATTTATATGACATGAACGGAGAATCACAAACGAATATTGGGATTTCGAATAGAGCCACTTTTAATGTTGAAGTTTCAAGTATAGCACTACCCTTATATGGCACAATCGATGAACTTAAAACAAATGTTGGAACCTATAAACTTCAAGGGAAAACTTCTAAATTAGACCTTTATGCTGGAGATCTGACTGAAGTTGATTCTACTTATTATCCAATGTCAATCGTAACGGACAGTTACAATCGTGATCGTGCTGTTGAGCTCATGAAGGAATTGGACAAACGCCTTCTATACACCAACCACTATTTAACGAAAAAAATAGAGCCTATGCGTCATTTTTTTATCGTTCCTGTAGAGAATATTCGCTGGGCCAATTACGTGAGACAACAAGGTTTTATTGATCAAAACTATATCCTAAGCGAATCCACTTTCTATCAAATGGATGAAACTTATCTTATGAAATTGCTCTTTCAAGTGAGTCTATTCCATGATGGTACTGAGATTTATGGGTATGAGGACGGCGAGCTAGTAACAAGTGCCATCCAAAGTGCTTATACGTACATTTATGAATTAGAAAATGGAAATAAAAAAAAGGCCAGTCAAATCCGCGACCTTGTTATCAAGATTCAAGATGATATCCCACTGGAAGACTACAGTGAGGAAGAAATCAAAGCTAACCAGATTTTCACAATGATCAACGAAACCATTGCTGATGGAGATAGTAAGCAAGTGAAAGAAGTCCTAGATCGAATATATAGCGAACGCTGGGTAGACCCGGGATTCGCAGCAGATTTCACCTTGTTTCGAGAACCTTCTACTCTCATTCCTTACGAAGAATGGCAGAAAATATGGGATGAAGTGATGCAAGGTCATCAGACTAGAAAGGAGGATGGTTCATGACAGATGAGGAACTAGTAGTCGCTATGGCACGTGGAAATCAGGCTGCTTTCGAAGCCCTTGTTCATCGTTATCATGCTCCGCTTCTTGGTTATCTAGAACGGATGTTACGTGATAGAAGAAAGGCCGAAGATGTTGTTCAAGAAACCTTCCTGAAATTAATTAAACAACTAAAAACAAAGAAAACCCCAGAAAAGATCAAGCCCTGGCTTTACCAGGTGGCCACAAATCAATGCCGAGATTATTGGAAAAGCGCGGGATTTAGGTCAGAAAAGCAAATTCTCGACTTCATTCCAGATCAAGCTGACCGAGAACCATCAGTAGTGGAACTATTTGAAAGGCAAGAATCACGCGTGGAGTTTCTCAAGCAGCTCGATACGCTTTCTGAGACGCAAAGAGAAATTGTGTATTTACGGTTTTACCAGGAATTAAAGTATCAAGAAATTGCAGAAGCTTTGGAACTTCCACTCGGTACAGTAAAGTCGAACTTATTTCATGCCTTGAAGAAACTAAAAGCTTCAATAGAACGAAAGGAGGAAGTTAGCCATGCAAGACATCGATCTTGAATTAGAAAAGTTAGAAGAAGATCTAGAGCAGCCGATCAAGTCATATCTGGCAACGTCACCCCGTTCAGAGGATACACAGAAGCTGCTTCTTTCGTTACAGGATCCTTTCGATGAACTTAAACCTTCTCAAATCGAATTTGATTTCGATGAAAAACCTGAGCCTGCAAAACCGTCACTAACAAAGCAATGCCTTAATCAATTCCGTTCTTATCACTGGGCTTACTGGCTGATTAGCGTATTGATTTTTGCAATGTTAACGATGATTTCGGCTGGAAGCATGGAATCAGACAGTTTATTTCCTATCGTTGTTCCCATTTATCTATTATTTGGTGTGCTTTATAGTTATAAAACCTGGAACAAAGAAATGCGGATGGTCGAATCGATTACACCTTTTCCTCCAGCACTTCTTCTCTTAAGTAAATTGCTTGTTGTCTTAGTCGTAAACATTGGTTTGGCCCTGTTATCTACCTTATATATTGTGAAAGATAATACGATGGTTAACCCCGCTACGTTTCTTTTGCATTGGTTCGCGCCGCTTCTCTTTCTGACAGGTTTGCTTGCCTTTGTCATGTTCCATAAAGGGGTAATTGCCGGATTTATCGCCTCACTTGCTGGATGGGCGCTTACTTTTCTTGTATTACCTTATACTGTTTTCGAACTATCTGGTGAAGCACTTCAACAAGACTTACTCTTTGTTGTCTCCTACCTTATTATCCTTGGACTTGGAGTTGCCATGCTCTTCTTATCGTATCGGAAGAGTTTGCATCTTCAATATTTGTGAGATTAGGGTATGATTCAACTACAAAACATCAAATATACTCGAAAACAATTCTCACTTGCTATTCCCGAACTAACACTTGGTTCCGGAATCACCATTCTAGTTGGTAAGAACGGCGCTGGTAAATCTACCTTACTACAACTTCTAGCAACAGCAATAAGACCACATAGAGGCATCATTGAATATGGTGGGAGAACAGTTGATACCTCCCTCCCCTTTATTCGTAAGAATATCGGCTTTCTTCCAACAGGTATCGAATTATATGAAGAAATGAGAATGAAGAGGTTCCTTAGGTATATGTGTGAATTAAAAGGGGTCCTTCACCAGGATGCCGTTGATCAAACGATGGAAGCCCTACATATTCAAACATGTAAAAGGAAGAAAATTAAAGCTCTCTCTCAAGGAGTGAAACAGCGTGTTGGTATTGCACAAGCCATTCTTGACTGTCCTCCTATTTTGCTACTTGATGAACCGTTAAACTACCTCGATAGTCGTGAACGAAAGAACGTCGTCTCCCTTCTATCAAGATATGCCGAAAAAAGGCTTGTTCTTATCGCGACACATGAGTTAAATGAATGGGAAGATATTGCTGACGATTTAATATGGCTTCATGAAGGGGAAATTCTTTTTCATGGGTCCATTTCTCTTTGGAAAAGAGAGCTTCCTTTACGTGTGTGGGAAGGGAAAATCCTTCTTAACGAAATCGCTCAACTAGAGCAGGAGCGGATTATTCACATGAAACGATTAAATAAACAGTACTTGATTAAATACATTGATATCACAAAACCCTTCGATCATTTTCGTGAAGCGGAAACAACCATTGAAGATGCCTACTTCATTCGCAAGAAATCATGGGATGGAGACATCATCCCAATCTAAAGTTCTTTTGCTTTTATCAAAAAAGCTTAACTTCAGTCCCCCAATTTATGGAGGACTTCTTTTTTTGCAGGGAGATTCTTCTTGATAGCGAAATAGTGATAAATAGACAAAAGAAGGTGATCCATTGCAAAAGCAGTCTCTAGGATTGATTTATGAATTTGTGCTCGCCCTTCTCCTTATTTTTTCACTCGTCATTGATTTACCCGATCCCGAAGGCGCAGCGCTCGATTTTTTTATTTGGATTTTATTCTTACTTGATTATGCGACGCGGCTTTTTTTAAGTGATCACAAATGGACTTTTATCAAACAACATCCGCTGGATTTGATTGCTATTATTCCGCTCGATCAATTGTTTCGGACCGCAAGACTCGTCCGCTTTATACGGGTGATTCGATTAGTCGCACTTATTAATCACCGCACGTCTGTTTTTGAACTCTTTCTAACCAAATATAAAATTGATCGTGCGTTTGTCTATGTTATCTCACTCCTCTTCATTTCAGCGCTTTCGATGAAATGGATTGAACCAGAATTTGAGACATATGGTGATGCCCTCTGGTGGGCAGTTGTGACTACTACTACGGTGGGGTATGGAGACCTCTATCCTGAAACAACTGCAGGCAAACTGGTTGCTGCGGTATTAATGATGGTCGGAATTGGAACGATCGGTGTTATTACAGGAACCGTTGCGGCTATGTTTTCAAATAACAGTCGAAATAAACTCCCTACTGAGTTAGATGACATTAAAAGAAAAATCAATCATTACCCTAATATTAGCCAGCTAGACTACAAGCATATGATCGAACAACTTGAAAAAATAAAGATACAAGAAGCAAATAGAACGGATGACCCACAAAACACGAAAGAAAGTGATGACTCCTTTTGAAGTTAAACTTCCAATTAGCACAAATATGGTTTCACCTCAGAAGAGCTAATCCTTTTTAAGCTCTTCTGGGGTGAAAAATTTCTGTTAAACAATTCGAACCCTGATCAATCTACGACCGTAGAGCATCTTGTTCATTTTCTTAAGCTATTTTCTACATGTTCTTACTTTGTTGAAGAAGTTTGGACTGTCCAGTTCGCTCCCAATCTTCCACTATTTCATAGGCTTTTTCAGGAGAGTAACCCTTTCCAACCAGCACTCCCATTAGAATAAACTCTTGAAGAATGTGTGTTGCATTTATACCTCTTTCGACATCTTCCAACCCTTCATTTACTAAGAATTCCGTGTATTTCACCCATTCATCTGGCGTTTTGCCAAACACAGCTGAGTTTCGATTACGCTCGCCTTCTTCCTCCGCTATAGCATCTTCTTTTGTCTCATGAACCGTTCCAAAAGGATGATTAGGTGGAGCATAGATCGAGTAAAGCTTAATCGGAACATCTCCAGTATTTGTGAGATTGTGCCATGTGCCAGCGGGTATAAATACAGCATAATCATCATAAACCTCTCGTTCATAATTCAAAGAATCTTTACGTTTCCCCATTTGCACCTTTCCCTGCCCTTGTTCAATTCGCAAAAATTGGTCAAGGTTCGGGTGCATTTCCAAACCAATGTCTTCACCAACATCGATACTCATTAACGTTAATTGTAAATGTTCACCTGTCCATAAAGCTGTGCGAAAGGTATCGTTTTGCTTCGTTGCTTCATTAATATTAGCGACAAATGGTTTCGGTCCATAATCTTTGAATTCCCTACTTCCAGCATTGTTAGAAGATGGAGATGCAAGACCTTGCTTTGTCAATTGAGGCAAAGGTTCGTAACCAGGCTGTCTCTCCTCGTTATAAGTTGGCGGACGTTGATAGTGATGATAAGGATGCACAGAAGGATCATAGTACATAGTTTCTCAATCCCTTCACAATGTATAAATTATCCTATGCATCTATCATGGGTGTGTACCTAATAAGAACTAGGAAAATATCATTAACCTTATGAAGATCCTCCTAGCTCACATCAAAAATGAATGCTTTGTTGCATAGTGAATCCTTTTACATACTTTTTCTCAAGTCCACTTCTTTTGAACCTGATTCACCACCTTAGATTGGAAATATCATGCACCAACATATTTATATAACACACAAATCGTAGTGCGAATCTTAATTCGCACTACGATTTGTGATGTAAATGATAATATTGATTTCACTTTACTTGTGAAGTTATTTCGTTACTTTTTCTGATTTCACTTCAGTTTGATCCCACGCGGTTGTATAAATATTAAAGAGCGATTCGAGCTGATTCATAAAATTTAAAGCGAGAAGGCCATTTCCTTCAGCTTGCTTTGTACAACCGATAGGCACGGTTCTCTTGATAAGCTGTGAATAAATTTCAGCTTCACTAAGCGTGCGCTTAAATTCCTTCTCAGAAACATTCATGAGAAGTGCCAGTGCCCCTGATACGTGCGGAGCAGCCATTGAGGTTCCAGAAAGAACAGCATATTCACTACCAGGATAAGTTGAAAGAATATCTACACCTGGTGCAATTAAGTCAATCTCATTATTCGTATTGGAAAATGGAGCGAGCGTGCGTTGGAAAGAGGCCGCTCCTACTTCAATTACTTCATTATAGGCACCTGGATAAGCAAATTCAGATGTGTCTTCTCTATCGTCTCCTTCATTACCAGCGGCGCACACAACTGAAATATTTTGATTCACGGCATCTTTAATAACATCGTGAAGTTCTGGTACATCAGATGGTCCACCGAGCGACATCGAGATCACATTTACCCGTTCACCTTCTGTCCCCTTCCAATCGATGGCATACCGAATCCCATTAATGATAGATTGATATGAACCACTTCCTGCTTCATTCAGTACTTTAACGATCAAGAGCTTTGAATCTGGGGCAACACCTTGAACCCTTTTTCTCCGTTCGTTGCTGCAATCGTTCCGGCGACATGCGTACCGTGACCATTATTATCATCATAACGATCTGCATCTCCACCGAAATCTTGCGTAAAGTTCTTACCTCCAATAATACGTGATTGAAGATCAGGATGATCAATTTGACAACCTGTGTCTACTACCGCAATGATTCGTCCTTTTCCTTTTTCAGATTCTTCCCATACCGCTGGTGCTTGAATCATTTCAATCCCATCTGGAAGAATTCCTGCTTCTTGAACGACTGCATTAACCTCGAATGGTATTAATCTAACATCACTCATGTTTAGCGCCCCTCTCTTTTAACTGAATTATCTGACAGAAAAGATCGGTTTGTCTAGTTCCATATGGTCTAATTTCCCATTTTATTTTTTGAGGATATCATCCCTTCGTACTACTTAAAGAAGTCGAGCAGCTATTTCAGCAAGCTTACTTCGCTCTGTACTCGTTAAGTGGACAATTCCTACCTCATCTTCCTGCTTTAGCCGTTCAACAGCATACGTTAAACCATTGTTCACTGAATCGAGGTAAGGATGATCAATCTGTTCGGGGTCCCCAATTAGAACAATCTTCGTTCCCTCGCCTACTCTTGTTAAAATCGTTTTCACTTCATGTGGAGATAAGTTTTGAGCTTCATCAATAATCACAAATTGATGAGGGATGCTCCTCCCTCTTATGTACGTTAACGCTTCGACTTTTAGCGTCCTCAAGCCAGTTAAAATGTTTGTTAACTCTTCTTCATTACTGGCATCAAATAAAAATTCTAGATTATCATAGATTGGTTGAATCCAGGGTCTAAGCTTCTCTTCTTTCTCACCAGGTAAAAAGCCGATATCATTTCCAACTGGTACCACGGGCTTTGAAACAAGTAGCTTTTGATAATGCTGCTCGTCTTCCGTCTGACTAAGTCCTGCAGCAAGTGCAAGAAGCGTTTTCCCCGTTCCCGCCTTTCCAGTTGCACAAACAAGTGAAACACTTTTATCCATCAACAGTTCCATTAACATACGCTGCTGCACGTTTTTTGGGAGGATTCCCCAAATATGTTCACTTTCTCGGTTTAGGCCTTGAATTACTACTTTCTGATTTCAAATTAATACTCTTCCAATCCCAGAATGACTACTTCCAAAAATATCTTTTAAAAGGATAAAATCTTGACTATAAACTTCTGTGTTCATATACTCACGCAGAATATTCATAGAGAGTTCGCCGCTCTTATAAAGAGAGTCAATGATTTCAGGAGGCACTAGAATTTCATGATAGCCTCTATGAAGACGATCGACGTGCTCAATAAGACGATCATTTTCATATAGTTCAGGAAAAAAAGATGGTAACTCAAGTGATTTTTTTAAGGCATCTGCTTTCGCGATCATTAACATATCATTTGAAACAAGAACGACATCTCCTATATCATCCGTGCTTAAGTTAATCGATACTGCAATAATGCGGTTATCATTGGAATCTTCACTAAACTCATTTCGTAGTTTATCAAAAGAGCGATGATTTAACTCAATTCGAAATGTTCCTCCAGATTCAAATGGAATCGGTTCATCGAGCTTGCCTTTGTTTTTATCTCGCAGTTTTTTGTACATTCTGCTAAATTCTCGTGCATTACGACCTACCTCATTCATCAACCGCTTCTTAGAATCGATTTCTTCAATCACAATCGCTGGAACCACAACGTGATTGTCACCAAATCGAAATAGGGAATGAGCATCATGCAAAAGAATATTGGTGTCTAGAACAAAGGTTTTCAACAACAGAACAGCTCCTTTTTAACGGAAGTTTAAGAAGGCGAAGGATTAATTCTTCACGTTGAGTATTCCAGATTCTCACTTCGCAATCCTACCTTTTTACAGAAACACAATGAGATTTACAGCATCTTCACAAAAGGTTGGCTACTGTTTGCGCTTCTATTCTCGGATATATTGCTTATACTCCGCATACTCCCTAAACCCCAGCTTTCGTAGAATAGGTTCAGAAGTACCGACTCTCGCTTGCGTCACCGCTATCTCGCATCCTCTTTGACTCGCTTTATATAAACGTGCCTTCAGCATGTTTTTGTAAATCCCTTTCCCTCTATATTCAGGCAGAACCGCTGCTCCATTTAAATAAAGAGCTTTCCTATCCTTACTATAGCGATAATTTGAATAACCGATTGGATACTTTCCGTCTAGTAAGAGCGTATAGCCTCCTCTTCGCTCAGCGAACTGAAGATAAGAAGCTCTTTCATTAATAGCAGCTTGCATCGCCTGATTGTCATAACCCCAAACCTTCCCTGCGGTCTCTACATGCCCAAGAACGTCTTCTTTCGTTGTCACTTCCTTATGGATATATTCTGATGATGACGGAATTTCTTCTGTTAGTTCCTTTGCTAAACCAACGTATGTATCTGCGTGGTTCATCCCCAATTTAATAAGCTTTTTTTCGAGTTCACTAGACTCAGAACTTGTTTGGATCCACCAGGAGAAGGGACTGTTCTGAAAATACGCTATCGCTTCTTCAACCTCGTTAAGAGTTCGACTGAAGCGAACAACCTTATTCGCATAGACGCTTGCTGATTTATCATTTTTGATCATCACTAGGTCATCTTTTTGAATATAGTGAATAGATTCAGGTACAAGAGCTTCTTCGTAATCCCATTGAATGGCTTCAATTGCACAAATAATTTGCTCCTCATTCATTGCTCATCATCTCATTTCTATAAAAAGCTTCAATTATGTATAAGGCGCTCTAAGAATCCTACATGTCCTTTGTCCAATCTGTCACATCTAATTTTGATTAAAATGCATAGCCCCAGGACATACTGGGAATAAAAAATCGTTAAGGAGGATGTGCTCATGGAAACCAATCAGCTCAGAAAAGCACTAGAGCAACGTAGAAATTACTACATTTCGAAGCTTATTGAGGCAGGAGCCTATTCCACCGCTGACCACCATCTGTATCAATGTACACTGACGGACCTTCAAAAAGAGTACAAACAACTATCCAACTATTAATATCCTATAATCACTGGAGATTCGTTAAGAGTCTCTTTTTTATATTCTTTTATTCACGATGTATAAATCACTGATGTACTGGCGAAAATAGTGCCATAGCATTGAAACTAGCAAATTTAGAAAGGATGAAACTTAGTGAATAAAGCGGAACTTCTAACGACAGTTGCGGAAAGATCGGAAATGTCAAAGAAAGATACTGCAAGAGTGGTAGACACGTTAATGGATACGATTGCTGAGGCACTTGCGAAAGGGGAAA
Source organism: Pseudalkalibacillus sp. NRS-1564 (assembly GCF_050467905.1). Lineage (NCBI taxonomy): Bacteria > Bacillati > Bacillota > Bacilli > Caryophanales > Fictibacillaceae > Pseudalkalibacillus > Pseudalkalibacillus sp. NRS-1564. The sequence goes on from NZ_JBITPM010000001.1 coordinate 28,183, forward strand.
AAGTGCAGCTTGTAGGATTTGGTAATTTTGAAGTAAGGGAACGTTCTGCCCGAAAAGGACGCAACCCACAAACTGGTGAAGAAATTCTCATTCAAGCTTCAAAGACACCTGCTTTTAAACCTGGGAAAGCATTAAAAGAAAAAGTTGTTTAACTTACAGATAAGCTGGATCCACTCGGTTCCAGCTTTTATTTGAGGAGAAATCAATGGAACTGATGCAGATTGTTAAATACACCGTTACTTTCGTTACGATTATTATGCTGATCGTCTTTTATTATAGAATGGCTAAAAAATAATGGCGCGCAACTTAAAGCGCGCTCAACTGTTTACTTAGCTTGTTATACCAGTTTTCATTCAGTTCTTTTGCAAGTAATACCTTTTCGAGCCCAGCGCGATCTTTTCGATCATTGTACGTAACGCGATTGACTAAAGCAACAGTTACATCATGATCTGGACGACTCTCAAGGGTTATTTCATCCCCGGCTTTAACTTCACCTTCTTCTAACACTCGGAGATAATAACCACTGTATCCATTTTCCATCACAAATAAGTGCATGTTATCAACTTCAAACTTCTTCGCGAGTTTAAAGCATGGCTGCCTCGGTAAGCTAACCTGTACTTGAATCTCACCAATTCGATAAATATCACCGATACGAGCTACTGTCTCATCCATTCCAACTACTGTAAAATTCTCACCAAATGCACCAGCCTTCAGTTCACATCTTAAACGTTCTTCCCAATAGGCATAATGCTCCAAGGGATAAACACAAATGGCTTTCTCTGATCCTCCGTGATGAACAAGATCCGCTTGCCCATCTCCTTCTACTTGTAATTTAGATACATAAACTGATTCACTCACTGGTTGTTTGTATATGCCTGTAGAGATCAACTTCCCTTTGTAGGGCGTTTCAATAGGTTTCCCTACATTCAAACTTACTAATTTCGCCATCCGACCGCCTCCTTTCTATAGTTTAGCACAGGGAGAAGCAACAAATATGATTCTAATTCATGCAAAAAAACAGCCGATTGACGACTGTTTCCTTTGAATTAAACGTGTCTATTATCAATACGTTTTTCTATTTCAGCTAATTCTTTTTCATTTTTAAGAAGTTCTGCTTTATTTTGATCAACGAGCTGTTTAAAGGTTAACTTTTTCAGCTTTTTCAACAAAATTCACCAACTTTCCCTCTGTATGGTTTCATTATACAACAGGTGTGTGTTAGATAAATTAACAAACTATTAAAATTTTGTGAAAATTTACACACATTTCAGTTTATGAATGATTATTCAGATTCATTCCTACTTGAAACTGCACCACCACTTAAACCATAAAAGAATAGTTGAAGAACATCGTCGAGAAAGTCCTTTCGCTCTGACCATGTTTCGGCTGGAATGCGCTGCACCTCTGTCTTTAAGGCATTGAGATATAGCATAATCGACTCCATCGAAAGCGAAGCATTAATTTCTCCTCGTTCACGTGCCTTTTCTAAGAGTTGCACAAATAACGGAAGTGTCTGTGTCCGATAAAAATAATCCACGTAATCCTTCAGCTCTTCATCTGTCGTTAACATTTCTGCTAGAAGCGATGGATTAAGGCTTTGGACTGCCTTATGCTTTTCAAAAATAATCAATTCAATCACTTCAGCGAAAGAATGCTCCTGCTGAACTACCTCTTTAAAAGCTTTAAATTGATTGTTCATATAGTCTTTTAGCACCGCTCTTACAAGCTCTTCCTTACTCGTAAAATGATTATAAATCGTGACCTGAGAGACATTAGCAAAACGAGCAATGTCACTAATCTTTACCTTTTTTATACCTTCTTCGTTAAATAACGTAAAAGCTGACGCCACTATATCTTTGCGCTTCTGTTGTTTACGTAATTCAAATCCATTCATTCTCATCACCATTATTAGTATATCACTTATTGAACTTTATATTAAATATGAGTTCAATAAATGTTGCTTATTATTATAGAGTCATTTATGATAAAAATGAAATATATAATATAATATAGTTCAAAAATCAGCCGAGGGGGCACCTCAATGATCGAATTAAACGGGTTAACAAAGCAATTTCCAAACGGAAAAGGAATTTTCGATGTTACGTTCTCTATTCCTAGAGGCGAAGTATTTGGATTTCTCGGCCCAAACGGTGCTGGTAAATCGACAACGATACGTCACTTAATGGGATTCATGAAGCCTTCAAAAGGCACGGCTACGATAGATGGAGTGAATACGTGGAAAGATGCTGCCAAAATCCAGAGGAAGATCGGATACCTCCCTGGTGAAATAGCCTTTCTAGATGGAATGGATGGCATCGGTTTCCTTAAATTAGTTGGCGGAATGAGAGATCTAAAAAACACCACATACCGTGATCAGCTAATTGATAGACTTCAATTCGATGTAAAAACTCCTATTCGTAAAATGTCCAAAGGAATGAAACAAAAAGTGGGGATCGTAGCTGCTTTTATGCATGAACCTGAAGTTATTATATTAGACGAACCAACCTCTGGTCTTGACCCGCTCATGCAGCGAATTTTCATTGAAATTGTAATGGAGCAGAAAGAGAAAGGCACTACATTCCTAATGTCTTCTCATAGCTTCTCCGAAATTGAACGAACGTGTGACAGAGCTGCGATCATTAAAGATGGAAAAATTGTTGTCGTCGAGAATATTAATGATCTGCAGCAAAAGCAGCGTCGTCTTTTTGATGTTACGTTTGCTACTGAAGCAGAAGCAAAGCGTATCAAAGAAAGTAACCTCGAGGTCATATCAGTCATAGATAACCGCGCAGAAATAGCGGTTCAAGGTGACTACAATCAATTTATTACTGCTTTAGGAGATTATCAGATTCGGAACATTGATATTCATGAACAAAACCTTGAAGAAGTCTTTCTTACTTATTACGACAGGGAGGCAGAGAAATCATGAATATGACACTCTATGCTAGGATGCTAAAAGTCCATGCCAAGTCCATCTCTAGCTATGCAATTGGCTCTGCACTTTACCTGCTTCTTATCATCGGCATCTACCCTTCGATTGCAGATGCACCTGGTTTGAATGAATTAATGGAGTCTATGCCCGAAAGCTTTCTAGCTGCATTTGGAATGGAAGGTGGATTTCAGCATGTAAGTGACTTTATTGCAGGGGAATATTATGGATTACTGTATATAGTCATTTTATCGATTTTTTGCTTAATGACAGCTTCACAGCTAATGGCTCGTCACATTGAAAGAGGATCAATGGCTTACATTCTCGCAACACCAAACTCACGAAAGAAAATTGCGTTCACTCAATCTCTTGTGCTGCTCACCGGACTTCTTATTATCGGATTAACAACTGCTCTTGCAGGAGTCATTGGAACAGAAATATTAATTGATGATAAGCCGTTTGAAGCCATGACGTTTATGAAGGTTAATCTCGTCGGTATTCTTTTGTTCTACGTCATCTCAGCCTACTCGTTTCTATTCTCTTCCTTATTAAATGATGAGCGACAGGCACTAGGACTTTCTGGATTACTCACCATCGTCTTCTATGGAATGGATTTAATCGGGAAAATGAGCGATCAACTCGATTGGATGGTGAATCTCTCACTCTTTTCAACATTTCGGCCAGTTGAGATTGCCAGAGGTTCTGTTGAAATCTGGCCATCAATGACGTTCCTACTCTTACTAGGTACCGTCCTTTATGCCCTTGCCATCATGATCTTTGCGAAAAGAGATCTTCCTTTATAATAGGAAGAAAAGGAGCGATAGGCATGAATTATGTGAAGGAATTGCGTGACGTTGTTGGTCATCGGCCACTGATCTTAGTCGGGGCCGTCGCAATAATCTTAAACGAAAATGGAGAAATTCTACTCCAACAGCGTAACGAAAAACAAAAACGCTGGGGGTTACCTGGTGGATTGATGGAACCAGGAGAATCAACGGAAGAAACAGCCGTAAGAGAGTCTTTTGAAGAAACGGGTTTAACAATCCAAAAGCTCACTCTTTTTAAACTCTATTCTGGTGAAGAATTTTTCACGAAAGCAGATAACGGTGATGAATTCTACTCTGTCACAACGGCTTATGTTACAAACGAGTATGCTGGAGATCTCACCCACACAGAAGAAAGTATAGCTTTAGGATACTTTTCTTCAGACCATCTTCCAGAGCTGATGGTTGGAAGCCACAGACGAATGATACGAGATTATATTAGAAATAAAACACAATAAATACCCAAAAAGCAGTGGAACTCGTTCCACTGCTTTTTGGCATTTCAACGCATTTTCCAAAACAGCACTGACTTTTCAATCAATTGTTAATAAAGGGTTTACATAAAATGAAGGTTTCCTTATACTAGAACACCTTCTCAGTTTGATGTTCCAACGCTACTTGGCGTCTTTGCAACAGCGCCTTATTTACACGATGGAAGTGCTAAAACCATCGACGACGCTATTGAACGCCATGAATATGAAACAAAACCTCAATTCGAAGAAGGCGAAGTTGCCGCAATCGCTGAGTACGTGCGTTCCATTGACTAAACTGAATGAACCTCTACATGTAAAATTGTTTCACCTGTCAACAGCTTTAAAGCTGCCATCCATTTAAAAGGACGGCAGCTTTTCTTTGTAAATGATCGCTTTCGATATGAAATATAGTACTGATTACCTCATTTCACCTTATTACCTGTCTATTCGTTCGGTTTTACTCGGGATGTGTTAGAATGAGAAGGTCGTTTTGACAAAACTATGAATCTCATTAACTTACATAAGGAAGTGAATATCATGAGGAAGCTATTCCTTTTCCTTCTCGTTGCTTTAGTAGCTTTAGTTACCGCATGTTCGAACACCGCCTCAACAAACGAGCAAACTGACGAACAAGCTGATCAGCAAGCAACGAATGAAGATGAAAACAAAGAAAACGAAGAAAAGACGGAAAAAAAAGAAGAGACTCCTCAACCTTTCAAAGCCATGGAGCCTTCTGAGGACGCTAAACCGCTTGATGAAACCATGACCGAAGAAGAATTAGCGAAAATGCCTGTCGTTGAAGCCCACGGTGAAGACCGCACAAGAAAAACACCCGTTGGCGAAACGCTAATGGAAGGCACAACTGATGAAACGGATGGTATTCTAAAAGATTACCGCCTTGTTGCTTACTATGGTCAACCGAACTCCACTCAAATGGGCATTCTCGGTGAGATGGAACCTGAAGCCCTGATGACGAAATTAAAAGAACAAACACAAGCTTATTCCGATGCTGATCCAAACCGGCCAGCGATTCCAACAATTGAGTTAATCACAACGATTGCTCAGCGCGATCCAGGACCGAATGGAAAATATTATCATATGACCTCAGAAGAGGATATTGACGAATACGCAGAGCTTGCTAAGAAACATAATGCCATTTTAATGCTAGATGTTCAGCTTGGTCGTGACACTGCTCTTCATCAAGTGAAGCTTCTTGAAAAATGGCTTAAGCTTCCTTACGTTCATGTTGCCATCGATACGGAGTTCCACGTAGAAGAAGGTCAAACACCAGGTATCGATCTAGGTAGTGTGGATGGCTCAGAAGTACAGGAAGTTGTCGACTATGTATCTAAATTTGTTGAAGATAATGATCTACCTGATAAGATTGTTCTCGTCCACCAGTTCACTGATCACGCTGTGACGAACAAACAGGCAATCAAGCCAACAGATAACGTAGAGGTTGCTCTAAACTTTGACGGATACGGCGACTATGGAACGAAAATGTCGCTTTACCGTAAATTTGTTCGAAATGAGCCTGTTCAATACGGCGGATTTAAAATTTTCTATAACAAAGATAAACCGGTTCTAACCCCATCCGAAGTGTTGCAACTTGATCCAAATCCAGCGATCATTAATTATCAATAATGGATGTCGCCCAAAAGCGCCTCACCCTTTTCTATAAGGGCGAGGCGCTTTTTTTAATCTTAGTTGTTTTTAAAACAAGTCTCACAAATGAACGTACCTTCGTTTTTCAGAAATGCTTTGATTTCCGTCATACCTTTATGTGAAGGATATCGCATCTTAACATAGACAACATCATTTCCTTTGATTTCTTTTTTACAAATACTACAAGTTGATTTTTCTCCGAACACTCCTACCACCTCCATAAAATGGTTATTTCTTTCATACGGCCAAGTGTGTGAAATGTTTCAGAAATAGTGGTTATCCGGCTCATTTAATAGGTATACTTTTTCCATGATTAGCCAACCTATTCAGTGGAGGTGAATATCATGGACAAAAAGACACCAAGCAAAAGCGAAATAAATCAAAACAATAGAAACAAATTTACGAATGAATATGGTGCGGATTTAGATGAACAGGCGATGAATGGTGATTACGGCATGCTCGAAACTGAGGAAGAAGATCGAGCGAACAAAAAGCGAAGAACTGATTAGATGGGGTCACCTTATCAAATAAGAAGGTGAGCCCTTTCTCTTTAAAAAGAATTGTGTCTTTATGTCCGTTTCTATTCACCTTTAAATCGGCCCATCACAAGCAATTTTTATAACTCCTCCATCAAAAAACAGGCTAATGTTGCAACCCTATAAACGCATTCAATATAAATCCGGTTGTTTCCCATATTTCAAAGTAATCATATATGGAAAGAGGAAGATCAATAATAGCAAGAAAACGACAACACCTCCAATAAACAAAGACACTGTGAATTTCTCGCTATAAAAAAGAAAGAATATCAAATAAATATGAAAAAGAATAAAGAAAGGAATATAGCGAGATCTTCATAATTGAGAATAATGAGGTGCCTGACAGTTTGGACATGTTATCCCTGAAATAAACTGCTTCATTCCAATTGTATTCTTTGTCATCTCTATCCACTTAAATTGATAACCACAATTCTTACATTTCGGCATGCACCATACCCTCTCTCTTTAACATTCATTTATAGCATCATCTACCCTTTTTCAGCTAAAAATGAACTACTCAAGATAAGATTAATATCTGCTAATCTACTTCTTTTATTTTTTTTAAATCTCTCTTAATTACTCGCTTTGTACTTCAAGTTGATCCGTTATTTCCACCCACTCTATTTAGCTTATTCACATCATTTTTATTGTTCCTTAACTTACTCGCCCTGATCGTACGTTTGCAGAAAATTTTTTCTAACATATATGGTATAAACTATTACAACCACTGAAAAAAGCATATTCCCGAAAAAGGGTTGCTGAGATTGATTCGAAACAAGGATTGAACTAATGAATCCGAAAACAATGGAATAAGTAATCATCATCCAGAATCCCCACTTTTTCAACCTCATATATCCATAAATCATCCCTAAAGAAAGAAAAGCGATACCTACTTTCACTAACCTTTCCGGTGCATCCGGTAATCCAACTCGATCTGCCATTCCGATAGAATTCGCATTCGGATCATAAAAGACTGACGTTACTAGTAAAACAACAGCTCCAAATAAATAGAAATAACTTATGAGTGAAACACCTATAGGTCTTTTCAACGATCTCCTCCTTGCTCGTTAACTATAAAACGGTTAAAATTCTTCATCAACTTCTTCTTCCTTTTCTCGCTTTTGATGGTAGGTTCTCTTCTTTTCATCTTCTCTTATGAAAATAACTAGGTGCAAAGCGATACCAAATACAATAATGCTAATACCAAGCTCATCAAACCAAGTCACATAAAACCCATCAAAATAAGCAAACGAAAATAATAAAAAACCTAACGTTACATAAATCGCTGCTACAATATGTCCCATCTTGATTAACCTCCGCACTTTATTTCCTCACTCCCAATTATTTCAAAACAGTATCTTACTGGCAATCATTTCTTTTAGCAGCTTAAATTGTTCTTAGCAACCTCCGTCATTGCAACGTAAGAGAAACGTCGCCAGATGCATCTGATCCGCAAGTAATGACCCCTTACCTTCATTCTAATGACATCCACCTTTTCCAGATCTATACTAACCATAAGAAGGACGCAAAAGGAAGGACGTGAACAAGTGAAAATTTCACTCGACGTTGACGGGAAGTATCGAGAAACTAGCGTTACGATTCACTGCAAAGAAGTGGATGATTCAATTAAAGAGATACTCGATTATCTTAATACACAAAAAACAGAGTTCATTGTAGGAAAAAAAGGCGAGCAGCAGCACATTATAAAACCAAATCATGTGCATTACTTCCATTCAGAGGGGGATCAGGTCATGGCGACAACTTCCGAAGGTGTTTTTAAAGTGAAGGAGAAATTATATGAGCTAGAAGAGAGTCTTCCATTTAGTACATTTATACGCCTCTCCAAATCCGTTATTGCTAATCTGCACGAAATCAATCATTTTGAGCCATCTTTTAACGGAACACTTGCTGTACACTTCCACTCTGGCAAAAAAGAATATGCTTCAAGACACTATGTAGGAAAATTGAAAGACGTTCTAAAAATGAATAGGAGGAACAAATAAATGAAAACATTTCTATTTAGAAGTATGATAGGACTATTTTTCGGGGGATTCCTGGCTGTTTTGCTGACGTACGCTGTGATCTTTTTCGGAGAACAAACGACACTTGATTCAAGCCTTTTTGTGACAAACTCCTTAGGTGCCATTTTCTGTGGATGGCTATTTACCGTGACACCACTATACTTTGAAATTCGTTCACTAAAACTTCCACAGCAAACGGCTTTACATTTTTCCACAGTAACAATCGTTTACTTTATCCTAGCGTATGGAATCGGTTGGATTGAAGGTGGAGCAATAAACATTCTTATATTCCTCATTATATCAACCATTTTTTATAGCGTGATGTGGATAGCTTTCTATCTATACTTCAAGCATGAATCAAAGAAATTAAATGATGACCTTCAACATATTAAATAATTGAGAACTTTCTTTATATAAAATCTTAATAGTATCAACTAAACTCTCGCCTTAATATGGTGAGAGTTTAATTTTTTATCAATTTATTTGATGATAACAGGAATTTACAGTCCTTTCTTCAAATATCATTTAATTATTTTTTCAATTAGATAAAATACAAATGAAAAGCGAATGCAAGTAGCATCCGCTTTCAAGAAGGCTTTCATATCTTAATTTCTGAATAGAAAAGACTCACCCACCAATATAGACACTGCCACATGTTCCAGGTGCTGGTTCATAATAACAATGATTTTTATATTGACCAGCGAAAGGCTGACCATACCATGTAGGAGGACATGGACCATATGGATTGAAATACCATAGAGAATATTTCCCTGGATGTTCCCTCCAATAATCCAAATTCTTTTTCGCTAGTCTTTTTTCAGCCGATCTTGCCCTGTTGTAGAAGACATTACCCTTTTGAACTGCTTCAAAAGAATAATTCCCTCCCTGGACTTGATAAATAACTTGAGGAATAGTTCTCACATCTTGGAAATCTAAGCAATTCGCTTTTGCACGATTCACGATGACATTCCCTACATATAGCATGCCTTGCTTTCCTTCACCCTCGGCTTCTGCTCTCATCATCCTTGCCATTAAGTCGATGTCTTTACTTGTGTATTTCACTCTTGGCATTTTTCCCACCCCAACAGTATTGTATGAAAGAAGGCTGGTTTGATGTCATTATATTTATATATTGCTGAAGAAAAAAAGAAATGAATAGGTGCTTTTAAGATTAACTTGCTGACTTGAAGAATCATTATAATGGCACGTGTGCCCGTCAGCTCAATACTAATTATGGTCGTTTAGATGAGCTTCTTAGAAATACTTCGTATAGAAATCGTATCTTAATTTTCCACTAAGCTGGGCGTACAATTTGGTTGTTTCACTTTTCTCGTGCCCCATCAAACTTTGGATTACCTCGAGAGGAGCGCCGTTGTTAATCATATGCGTCGCGTAGCTATGTCTTAATTGATGAGGGTGAATCTCTTTTTTTAGCCCTGCATTTCTAGAAATTCGTTTAATGATATAGCGAATAAGGTCAATACTCATCCGTCTTTTTGGCCTTCTTTCAGTTATAAATAAGCAAGGTTCAAGATCACCACGCTCATCAAGATAGCGTTTCAACCAGATTGAGCAGCGTGTGTTAAAATACACTTCTCTCTCTTTGTCCCCTTTTCCATGAACAATGACTGAATTTGTATGGAAATTAATATCTTCACGATTGATCTTCACAACTTCACCAATACGACAACCAGTTGAGTAAAAGAATTCAAACAAAGCTTTTTCCATCGTGTTCTGACAACCCTCTCTCAAGAGTTCAATTTCTATTTCAGTAAGAAACTTTGGTATCCTTTTACCAAGCTTAGGTTCTTTCAATTTAGCAGTTGGATTTTTCTGAATAAACCCTTCATCATAAGTCCATTTAAACAACGATCGTATACACCGGATACGATGCCCTAAGCTAGAAGGCTTTAAATGACTCCCCATTTTCAATAAATATGATTTAAGCTGATTTGTCGTAATCACATTCATATCAACATTACCAAAGTGACATAAGAGCTGATTGTACTGAAAATAGTAAGTCTTGAGCGTTAATGGAGAATATCCTTCAATTTTCTTATCAAGATTATACTTTTCCCAAACAAGCGATAACAACATTCACTTCACTCCCCCAAGTTACGAATCTAGTAATCTTGATTTTATTATGTCCAGGAAGTCGAAAGTTTATGCTAGAGTTCTTCAACAATCGCTCCGAGATTGCTGAACAGTGAATATCAGTCACCAAACAGTTTATAATCAATCTCTACTTTCAACCGATCAATTTTTTTGTATCCAAACCTTCCAATTATCGTAACTTTCTATGTTGATTACTTTATCAACTTTTTCAATCTCCTTGTTTTTTGAATCACTCTTTAAAAAGCCTACACGATATCCTTCATCGCTCTCTAACATTATTTCAAAAGGGCTCCAATTTTCATTTGGTTCCATTAGGTGTGTAATGTTGTTCACTTTCCACCTATTATCTTTTTCTATGAAATGAACTTCCGCAACCCAAATTCCCTTTTGTGTATATGTCCCTTCTAGTACCACCAAAGTTAAATCATTGGCTACTTGATGAGAACCATAAATCTTCACATCTTTAAATTTATCGTACTCATCTATTGCCTTTACTGGACTGTTTTCACCGTCTTCTTCCCACTGAATACAACCTGCTAAACTAATAGCTATCAACAATACAAGCATAAAAAATCTTATCCTCAAGATTTCATCCCCCCTTCTGAATAGATTTCCAATTTACTTAAAATTAATTTTTCTATAATACGACTAATCCCTTAATACCAATTATTTCAAATTAGTGCGAATAACTCAATCTTTTACTTCAAATTAAAAAGGAGCCTATCTTATTACAGATAAGCTCCGAGATTGTGGAGTACTTGATTTCAAGATAAGCTTACACATTTCTCAAATTACGGATTGTACTCTTTTTATTTTTTGAGTTGAAGATGGTTGAACCAGAAACTAAGATATCAATATTATTCTCTGAACAAACTTTCGCGGTTTCTTCATTGATTCCACCATCGACTTCGAATAATAAATTGTTTAACCCGTGCTTCTCTCTATAACTATTTGCTTTTATCATTTTATCAACTACACTATCTATAAATTTCTGTCCACCAAAGCCTGGATTTATTGTCATAAACAGCAATAAATCGATTCTATGTAAATAAGGTAGCACTACATCTAGTTCAGTTTCTGGATTTAAGGCTATTCCTGGTTTAGCTCCATTAGACCTTATCAAGTCTATACAATGCTCTAACTGACTAGTGGCTTCTGGGTGAATTGTTACATAGTCCGCACCTAAGCCGATAAATTCTTTAATAAAACTTTCTGGCTTGTTTATCATAAGATGTACATCTTTTGGTAAATCAGAATAGTTATTAATGGCTTGCATGACTGGTATTCCTAAACTAATATTTGGCACAAAATGTCCGTCCATTATATCAATATGTAAGAGGTCAGCCTCCGCGTCTTTTAACTCTTCCAAGTCCCTTTTTAGTTGTCCAAAATCGGCTGATAGTATAGATGGTGCTACTAGCATTATGTCCTCACTCCAAATACTTTTTTTAGAAATCAATGCTTAGTGAAATAAATAAGCATTCTCTATGTCAACTATAGAGTTATTTTAAGATTATTATAATAACTGAATAATCCTGTATTCCTTTCTAATAAAAAAACTTCATATGAGCTTTATCTTGTTTATAGTAATCCAGTCTATCTTGTAATGTCCCTGTATGAAATTCAAATTTATGCCCGTCTGGGTCAGTAAAATAAATCGACTTCTTATCACGAATGTCTCTTTTTCGACCTGAAAGAACGTTTACATTTAAATTTCTTAACTCTTTGTATACATTGTCGAAATCAACCTCATCAATCGAAAATGCTATGTGGGTATATGATTGGGAAATATCATTTCTAGGAATGTCTTTTTCCTCATTCAATGCAAGCCAAATCCCATTAAGGTCAAAATAAGCAGTGCTTTTACCTTTAACAAGTAACTTGGCATTAAATACTTGCTTATAAAAGTCAATGGATCTCTCCAGGTTAGATACAGAAAAGAGAAAGTGGTTAATTCCTTGAATATTCATGAAGTTCATCTCCTTTTTTGAAAAATCCTACCTAAAACCTTCATTGAGCACTTACCTTCTAGCAGAAATGCTCCGAGATTGTTGAGGAGCAATGTGATTATTAATCAAATATATATTCCATTTTCCTCGCTTGTGTTTTCATTCCCATAGATTCATAAAACTTAATTGCAGTCTCATTAAACTCCCAGACACCAAGTTCTAAACTGGTAGCTCCAATTTCTTTTGTGAATTCTATTGCCTTATTAAACAACATCTTACCCAGACCATTTTCTCTGAAGTAATTGCTAACACCAAAATCCTCCATAAATACATATTCATTCTTTACGATTGTTTCACGGTCAGGTGTCTCCTGTTTACTTAAAAATGTAAAAGCAATGACTTCACCTGTATGTTCTATTACATAAACTCTACTTTCTTTGCTTTCAACTAGACCTTTGTAATAGTCCTTATCCAATGTACTCTTAGTAGGTTTATACTTATCAGGTCTACCTTTTGTATGGAGATCGTGAACCTCTTTATGTATTGGTTTGATCTTTTCAAAATCGTCTAAGTTTGCTTCTCTAACTTCAATTTCCATCGATAACTCCCCTTAGATTTTTTCATGTTATTGGATAAAGATAGAGCTGAAGGTCTGGGTAACTTTATTCAACTCTTGCTCTGAGATTGTGGAAGACTTTATATTGAGATATTCCAATTAGGGTAGTTCACATTATATAAGATTTCCTCAATTTAACCCGAAGTTAATTCTAAAAACTCTTCCACATCTTTCAAACATACTTCCATTCCTGCTTCCCAGAACTCCTTAGAAGTAATGTCTTCTCCTAAATGTTTCATAACTAAATCTTCCACATTCATACTTCCTGAATCACGGAGTAATTTCAAATAATCTCTTTCAAATTCTTTTCCCTTCTCTTTTGCCTTCGCATAAATTGCTAAAGCAAATAAATAGCCAAAAGTATAAGGGAAATTGTAGAACGGGGATTGCGTAATATAGTAGTGAGGTGTCCAAACCCAGGAATAGATTGAGGGTTGATCTAAAGAACCCCCGTATGCTTCATTTATTGATTGTTCCATTAATTGATTTAAACGTTTGGGTGAAACGATACCACCTTTACGTTCCTCATAAAATCTCTGCTCAAATAAGAACCTCGAATGTATATTCATGAAGTTCATAACACTACGTTTCAATTTCTCATCTAGTATAAATATTTTTTCTTTTTTAGTTTTTGCTTTTTCATTGAGGCATCAATAATAATCATTTCTGAGAAGGTTGAAGCTGTTTCAGCAATACTCAATGGATATTGCTTATTTATGCCCTCAACATCGTTCATAGCATAATTATGAAAGCCATGCCCCAGTTCATGAACAAGCGTTAGCACATCTATAAAGGTACCGCTATATGTCATAAAAACTCTTGATTCACCCGTAACTGGAAAACTAGCACAAAACGGAACAGCAGACTTATTCGGACGATTTTCAGCTTCTATCCAATTTTCATTAAAAGCTTCTTTAACAAAGCTTTCTAATTCATTTCCGAACTGACCAATATGCTCCGTAATGAACGTCGCAGCTTCATCGTAGTTCATTTCGTGATCATTCTTTGTAACAGGAGCCCAAAAGTTATAAGCCTTCATACTAGAATCGCCCATCATTTCAGCTTTTCGCTCCAGGTACTTTGAAAAAGGTTGTTTATATGAACTAATTACTGACCACATCGTATTTAGCGTTTCTTCTTTCATTCTGTTCTTCTTCAAAGGATTTTCTAGAACATTGTTTATCCCATATTTGTTATGTATTTGTATACGAAAACCAGCAATGTGATTTATTACTTTCGCAAAGAGTTCTTCTTTCTCTTTCCATATTGATTCTAGTGCATTATGAGCTTCCTTACGCACTTTTTCCTCAGGATGTGACCGCAAATTAATGGCTTGTCCAACTGATAGATCTTCTTCTTTTCCTTCAACCCTTATCTTTACGCTAATACTACTTACTAGATCTCTATAAAAATGGCCCCAAGCATGGTACCCATCAACCATTAAGTCAGAAATTAAACTTAACTCCTCTTCTGACAAATTCGAATCTGCGTTTTCTCGCCACTCGTTGAGGATAAATTTATAATCTTCTAACTCTTTAGTTTCTAGTATATCTCTCCATACATCTTCTTCAGTATTTGATAATATCTTCTTTATTTCCGATAATATATTTTCGAAACGCAACTCTTTTTGAGCAACTTTTCCTCTTAGACTCGCAGCATCTTGATCCTTTGGATTTTGTGCCAGAAGACACGTGATAAACGAGTTAGCCTGTGTAATGTGCAAGCGAATCTTTCCGACGTTTCCCACTAAATCTACAATATTACTAATTTCATTAGTTAGAATTAAAGAAGTAAAAGATTCAACATTACCTTCTAGCTCATGTATAAGCTCCTCTAATCCCTTGATATGATCTAAAAATTGACTTGATTTACTGCCACCATAAAAAACGTTATCTAAATTCCATACTTTTGGATAACTTATTTTCTCCATATTCTCCTCCTTGCATATGTATTAATGAACACAAACATCTGTTCTTATTTTAACATAACACTGAGGTGAAAAATGTAAAAACAAAAAGAGACAACAATATAAATTAATGGCTCTTTTTATCCTACTTTTAATATGAGCGACCGTCTGTATTGAACAAACGCTCCGAGTTTCTTTAAGATTCGATTTCGAGATATTTATTGGAGGAGTCTTTTACTTTAGACCCCTTTAATTGAGTAAAATCTAAACCTTATTTACTTTTCAGTGTAATAACGTTTATTTCTGGTCTGTTATTAATTCTAAGAGGAATTGGATTGTTTCCTAAACCTCTACTTACATTCATTATCGAGTTCTCTTTTTGAAATAAACCACCATCATATCGAGGAAAAAAACCTTCTGTGGATGCGATCCCACCTATAAATGGTAGCCGTACCATTCCACCGTGTGTATCGCCAGAGAAAACCAAATCCGCGCCCCAATTCACGTATTCATCAAAATAAAAGGGTCTATGCGAAAGCAAAATATCGACTTCGTTTTCACTCGTTTTACCCAGTCGCTCCTCGATTTGGATTTCTCCTGATAAATGCTCTCTCAACCCATACAAATTAATTTCAGCATTTTGTCGTGTGATTGTTATTTGCTCATCATTTAGCACTGTAACGCCCATATTACTTAATTTCTCTTCATATACTTCTTTGGTACCTTCTTTTTGATACTTATTTCTATCCTCATAATATAAACCTTCCTCGTGTTCACCAGTAATATAATATATCGGATAATCATTATTAAGGTTTTCAAGGAACGTAATTAAAACATTCCCGTTATTTGATACTTCTCTTGTGTTAGTTAACATATCGCCTGTTATTACAATCGTATCCGGTTTAATTTCGTGGATTTTATTAACCAGTCTTTTGTTTCCATCTCCGAATTCTTTATTGTGCAAATCTGATAATTGCACAACCTTATATCCATTAAATTCTTCTGGCAAATCATCTAAATGAACGGTTTCCTTTGTTACAGAAATCCAATTAAGTTGCAAAAAATAATAAACCACAGAAAAAATTAGAATTAGTAAGGCAAATAGAATTGTTTTTCTACGTTTTTTAGTCATTGTTTCCTCCTGCTGTTATTAAACTCTACCCGTTACAATAAGCGATAGCCACTGTGCAGCTATCGCTCCGATTAAATGGAAGACTTGACTTCGAGATATCTTAGATTCTTAAAAAGGTCTACTTCGAAACCTCCAACCATTTTTTCAAAAGCTTCACCATATGACGATTAGAATGACCATAATTTTAAGATTGTACTAAAGCCCACTCATATCTCTCTACTGCAATATCATAATTTTGTTTAATTTTTTTAATTACTTCTTCAGTTTTATCAAAGTCACTTGAAGTGTCATAATCTCTTCTTCCTGTTTTTTTAAAGGGTAACTTCTCTAATACTTTCCACTGTCCATTTTCTTTATTTAGAATGACAAATGAATCCAAACTGTACTTAAACTCCTGGTTGAAGGCGTGTGATTCTTCACTTAATAGAATAGCCGTTTTTTCATAAGAATCAATTAGGGTAACTTCAGAAAACAATAAATGTTCTTCATTACGATCCATGTTAAATTTTTCTTCTAATTTCTGAAGAGAATGACTGGAGAGAATATGACTATAGGATTGGAGGTATGCTTCTTTATTTCCTTTGTTATGTGCTGAGACAAGATTTTTATATGCTTTAATTTGATCAGCAACATACCAGGAACTATTTTGAATAGATAAGTCTTCTGTTACCTCATATTCTGCAATCCTTTCTGTTTCTGGGGACCTATCTTCCGTTGCGAAGGCTATCATCCAACTGTTACTTGACTCAACGGCGGAAGTAACGGTAATCCCTTCTGGGTCCTTACCATACCTATCTTTAAAGTCAGCTTCGAATTCTTCATAAGCAACTTGAGTAGCCTGATCAAATACATCAGGTTGATAATATTCATATACCGACAGCAGAATTCCTATTAAAACAACAATTCCCACAGCAACACTTTTCTTCTTTTTATTCAAATATAATAGCTCCTCTCTTCCGTGATAAATGAGACTAATGTATTGGAATTACTCCAATTTTTCATTTGCTGTCGTGAACTCTCTATCATTAATGAGTATAGAAAAACACAATGCATTTGTTCAAAATACTTCCTTTATTGAATAATTCCAATTATTTCAAAACTCAACCACTTACTCAACCTTTTCTTCAAAGAAAAGACGTAATTCCTTAGTACGGAATCACGCCCTATTATTCAAGATCAAACTTCACTGTTTACACTGTTATGATATTACAGAATTGCTCCGAGATACTTGAATAAGCACCTAAAATCTATTAGCTAGTGGAATTAATTGTTACTGCGTGGTTCTCATTTACTACTATTTGATCATTCGTATTTACCTCTAGATCAATTGGATAAATAGCAGAAACCTTATCAGAAAATATCCATCTTCTACCTGGTTGAACTAACAAAATAAAGACGCCAATTGCACGATTCCCCATAAAGTTAAGTGATTCGTCGCTTATTTGTTTGTTATCACGCTCGTTAATCCCAAGGTCCATTAATTGTCTTCCAGTTTTTATTGCATCATCCACAGTAAGGCTAATTTCACTAATACTTAGAATGCTACTTTGTGAAAAGGGTTCATCACTAGCTTTGGTTATAGAATGTCTGGAGATAAACTCAACTACATTTTCAGAAGGGTCATAAAAGTATAGTGAATGGCCAGGAAGGTTTGGGAAATCCGCCTCATCTTTTCCTTCTTCTTCATTCAGTTCAACTTTACCTTCTAACCATGCTTTAGCCTCTTTAAATTTATTTGAAGGGATATTGAAAGCAAAGTGGTAATAAGGATCGCCTTTTACATTTCTTGATGTGAATTTCAATTGACTTGAACCAATTGATACCTGAAAACTTTCTTGGCATTCTTTTGTTAATGGCATACCTAAAGTTTCTGTATAAAAAATTTTCATTTTATCAAGATGTTTTGTTTTTAAAGTAAGCCGCCTTATCCTCACAAGGTATTCTCTTCTCCTCTTAGGCGTACTATTTCCATCCACTTTGTCATTTCAAATTTCCCACTTTCTTGTTTGAGTTCGTCCGGAACAGAAACAAAACTCATGAACTCCAAACTGTTTCCATCTGGATCTTTAAAATAGACAGAAGCATTCCCCTGATTAGGCCTTACAAATGGCTGCACTGATGTCCTGTTTCCGAAAGGTACAGCTTCTATTCCTTTACTATGCAACCAATTCACAGAGTTCTTCATCTCTTCAAATGGAATTCTAAAAACCACATGTCTTAGTGATGGGTGGTATGAGGTTAAATATTCTTCTCCTTCCCAGAGCCCTAGCCAACTTTTATGCCTCTCAATCCAGATAAAAGCAATTCCATCTCCTTCCCAAGCAAGCTCTAACCCCAAGCTTTGATAAAATTGAATAGAACATCTTAGATCTTTAACTGGTAAATGAGCTTCGTAAAGTCCTTCAATCATATTTATCCACTTCCTCTTTTCATATTTTCTATGAATTAAGTGTATATAGGAATTTAATATGACGCCTCGGCTGCGAGCATTAAATAAGCTACAACTTTAGAAGGAGACTTATACATGAGCCAGATAATCTTACTAGAGTTTAAAATCCCAGCATTTAAAAGAGCCTATCTTATTAAAGATAAGCTCCGAGATAATGGAACATCATAATAACCTAATAGTAACTTCCTATTGAGGTCTGTTCGAAAACCTTCCAATGTCCATTCATAACAGAGGCTTGATATCTCATTACGATATAATGTCTTATTTTTTCCTCATCTTTTGTTTGAATATAATAGGTATCAGATCCCTTATAATCTATTTCTATAATTTCCTGACCTTTAAACTTGTGATCTTTTGAAACAAATTCTTTAAGTCCATTTTCCTCATTAATATCTTTGAACAGGTTATATGGACCACAAGAGGATATTCCTAATACAATTAGTAGAAATAATCCTATTAGTATGATTTTCCTCATTTCAACCCCCAACTACCGAGCTATTTTATCCACCTTAAAATTAAATGATCATAGGGCAACTAAATTATTTTCGTTTTTTATTAAGTGCCCTTCTTTAACAACCCTCTTACGATTTCAATGTCACTTCGTGAAATTCTATACACCTTATCTTCGTATCCAATGTATGTGAGGTAGCTCTCTTGATCTGAACTCCCAAGTATAAGATTTAGACCTTGAGTATCTTGATTTTCATACTCCACTAGAATATCGTAGTCCGGAGTTACTTGAGAAATTTCCTTATTAACCAATGTTGATCGTTCTATAGTCCCTTCAAAAATAGATGTTATTTTGTTTTCTTGTGAAGAAAAGATATAGTTTTCATTTAGCCCGCCGAAACCTTCTGAATTAGAAACAGAGATTTTAGTAATTTTATCTAGTACCACCATCTCCTTTGTTTCAGATTGGCATCCTAGTAAAGTAAACAAAATACATACAAATGGAATTATTAAAATAAATCTTTTCATACTCTCCCCCAAATATTTTTTGTATAATATTCTCTAAAGCTATCCTAAGGAAATATCCAATGCCAATTATTTCAAATTAACGCGAATAACTCAATCTTTTGTTCACAGAAAAGGAGCCTATCTTATTACAGATAAGCTCCGATTTACATGAAGACTTGAGATAATTCAAGTTATCTTCTTTTTGTTTAATACATAAAAAATCTAATTGAGCGTTTCCCATAATTGGTTATTTTCCATCTCGAAAACTTTACCAAACACGCCTACAGTTCTAATCGTAGTCTCTTTTCCATTAGAACTCTGAAATTGCTGTTCATAAGAAGAAAATACAAAGGCGTTTTTTAAATGTGAAGCAGTCAATTTTATTTTTTTATCTTCTTTTAAGCAATAACCTTCCTCACACTTAATATTGTAATGTCCGTGTACCCAATTATTAAAAGTTGCTTTGGAAGGAGTAGTAAACCCCATTCCTAATATCAGCACTACCATTCCTATAAAAGCGTAAACCATAACCTTTCTTAACAAACCACTCAATCCTTTTACTTTGATTTAACCAATTCTTTTCAATAAATCTCTTCCAGCAAAGCTCCGAGATTGTGGAACAAAGCATTTTCTATCTCAGTTTGATATTTTATTTAACCAAGTTATTAAATCGATTATCATTTCCGAGGTGAATTGATGATTAACATATTTATGAACATTGAAATCCACATTTCTTCTTTTTTCAACCTCTTTTAGGTAACGATAATAAACTTTTTGTCCCTCTATTGGTATAATCTCATCACTTTCTCCGTGAATAAGAAGGACAGGCGAACCACAATTCACTCTCTCTTTAGGATCGTATTCCATTAATGTTTTTTTCAGTTCTACGGAGATGTCTTCTCTATTATCTCTATCTCTAAAAATTTGCTCTGACAATATAAATGAACCGGATCCATTTATATTCGCTAATCCACCTAACTTTGGTTCACGAGCGAAAATTCCATTTGCTATAAATCCGCCCATAGAACTGCCTATAAGGAATACGTCTTCTTTATTTATTTCTAATGCAGAAATAAAATCATTAAATTCATCAATACTTTTAATTATGGTATCCCAAAAATAATCTCGCATTGCTTTTTGGTCAAAGTGATTTTCTAGTGGCTGTCTTGTATCGTGAAAAATGATTTCAGGAACGATGATCCTAAAACCCTCTTTTGATAATTCCTCTGCCAGTTCCTTATACCCTTCAGCTGTTCCTCCCCAACCGTGATATATGATTATTACTTTTTCACATTCATTTACTTTATTAATTTCAAAGGAATAATACCTGAACTTATCTATAATCTTTCTCTGCACAACCATTCTCCCTTAAAGTTTTTGTGTAATAACAAAACGGTAATATTATCAAACAGCTGATCCACAACCCTGTCCAAGTTCTCAATACCAATTATTTCAAATAAGTTTAAATATCTCAATCCTTTATTTAACATTAAAAGGAGCCTATCTTATTACAGATAAGCTCCGATATAGCTGAATAGTTAACTTTGCACTATTACCTCGGTGTCCTTAAAATTTATGTTTACGATAATAGACTATTAGTAAAGGTAGTCCTAAACAAAAGATACTTCCTCCCCTGTAAGCATTCTTAAGGAATACATATTGGCGATAGAAGTACACTTATAAGCTCTTAGAATACTACATTTCACGAAAATCAATTACACTACCATATATTGGTTTTTTATTAACTGAAGGTAACTAAACCTCTTTAGACGATTAACTATCCTAATTACATATATTTTATATAACGACCTTCTGCAAAAGCTCATAACTAAACTTTCACTTAGATTAACAAAAAGGAACTTCTGATGCACCAAGGTTAATCTAGAGCACTGTAAAAACCTCATTTATTTGTGATACGGTTTCTTAACGTATCTAAATGAAATTTTCAATTAACAAAACCGCCAGTTTCTACTGGCGGTCCCTTCCTAATCAATGCATATTATACAGCAAAACCATCGTTTAATAAGTCGATTAAAGCTTTCAATACTTTAGCATATTGTTCAATATATCAGTTATCTTAATTCAGTAATAATTGGCTTAAGTAACAAAATTCCAAATTTTCATTGTATTCTTCAGCTACAGCAGTAATATGAAGATTTTGTCCCATACCAATGTTCTCTGGAATTTCAGAACCAATAAGTTTTAAATCAGAAACACCGACATCTTTGAACTTAAAACTACGTCCAATAGCTGCCGTTTCACTATAATTTCCAACATCCATTAATATATCATATCTTGTTGAATAATCCCTATGTTCCAGGCAACTGAGTTGGAATGAAATTTTTAATAAGAAATGAACGCAATATAATTCACACGTATCTCATATGAATGGTTTTTTTGGCACTTTTTCGAAAACAAAAAGAAAAAATGATTTAGAATATCACTGTCTCTTTTTGTTCCTACTTTTTAAAAAGCGACCGTCTATTGTGAACAACAGCTCCTCCTGAATATATGTTTTAAGTATACTCTTAAGGATTGCACTGGGCATTTACAGTTGCCCAATAGCTTACATTCGGCCTCCAAGGATCTAAATTCCACGGAGTCTTATTCTTTGCAAAGTCAACATGACAATAAAATTGGTCTGACATTCCACCTGTGTTATACCAATATTGACTTGAACCATGTACAGCGTATAACTTATCCCAAGCATCTGTCCTTATAGATGCCGACTCCCAACCCAAAGTGCGTAGGTAACTTGTAGCGTATAAGCTTAATGTCTTACCTCCACTAAGAGAAATCCAATTAAAGTCATAGAAGTAATCACTATAATATGTAGCTTGAGCTGTTACTTCTAAAGTAATTGATTCTGTTGATCCACTCGGTTCAATATTAAATTCTAATACATCATTTTCTTTTACTTTTTGATTAATTTTTACATTTTGCTTGTTATCTACTATTTTCGCTGAAAAAACACCGATAGATTTATGATTTTTATTATAGATATTTCCAGTACCATCAAGGTTACCTTCCTCATCTCGAATTAGGACAAGATATTCTCTATTATCAAATTTAAATGGAACCTCAACCGTAATATCTTTTGAAGATTCTTGAACTGTGATAGTCTGCTTTAAGACCTCCCTTTCTTTAGAATTTTGAATGATATTCTCAAGATTTACATTATTAGATTTAGATTTTACAATTTTAGTAGTTACATCATTGGAATTAACTTTAGGTTTACCAAAACCAATCTTTTGACCACTTTCTGTAATTAATTCTTTCTGAGAAGAATTTCCTTGGGCGTTTGCTGTTGGTGCAAATACCAGAGTTGCCATAATTAACATAACTAAAATTGATAAGCCTGATCTTTCAAAAATTTTCATTTAAACCACTCCTTTTCATTATTGTAAACCTGACAAAATATTAAGTTTACATATTTTAACTGTAACAGAAATATACTTCTTTTGTATTAGATACTAATACGTTTCGTCTAAAATGCATCGAAGGACTTAAAACCAACAACGGCGAATAGTCCAATGTTACTAACATATGAAACATCCTTCGCTTCAAGAGGGACTATAGACCTGTAAAATAACATAAATTATCTATTAGTCTTAATACACTAAACTCCAAGCTAAGTTCTTATCGTGAGATGCGTTCTTAATATCGCACACCTTTTAAAAAAGAGACTACTTTATATCTAGTCTTCATAAATTTGTATAATATGATATTTTATGTTTACCGATTACGAAAAATGGTTTACAATAAAAAATAGAATTAATACATAGGAGGTGTATCTTTTTGACGTTTGATTCCTTTCGGACTATTTTTATTTTTTTAATTGTAGTTTTAGTGATTACTACTTTAATAATAGTTCTTCAAAAAAAAGAGTCAAAATTATTAAATGGATTTAGTGTTGTGAGTATTTCTGTGATCTGCTTAGCTGTTACTACCATGCTTATTTATCAAGAAGGATACATTGTGGATGTTTTTAGTTTAAATGGGCAGCCCTTATCAGGTGACTTCATTAGCTCTTATCTTGGAATTGCAATAGGTATTATATGTCTATCTAACCCCTTTATTTATTTATTTAAAAATAAGCTATATTAAAGGTTATTGTTGATATTGGAGCTAAAATAGGGGAACCTCATTGTGAGGTTCCCCTAAGCTGTGCAACTATCGCTCCGATATAATGAACTAGTTATTTTACTGACCAACTGTCTAATAATTGTTTACACAGTTCCGCACAAAAACCCTGTTTTCTATATCTAATTAATAATTCATTTATATCAATATAAACTTCATTATCATGTAGTAGTTTCTCAAATTGCCAAAACGTTAAATTTGAATCAATTTCCACTTTTTTATCAGGAAATGATTTTTGAACTGTTAGATTAACCTCATCCAATTTACTTTTAAACCCTTTAGCAGTAGATGTAGCAACTAGAATCGTTTCAATAAAATCAATATCAGTAATAGATAATCCTTGACTTCTTAGCCATTCACCAGCAGTTTGATTCGACATATCATTTGCCCTTTCTTACATTCACTATAGGTTAACTTGATTAATTTCTCATAAGTTGTCATTTGAATTTACTCGACTAATTAGCACTAAACTTACATAGAGTGCTTACTTTTATTGAGCAATAGCTCCGAAATAACTGAAGATATAAGTTCATCACACTTTCTAGTACCTTCTTTATGATCAATATTTCCCTGCTGAATTTAACAATTTATGGCTTATTACTAGTGAGGCAGGAACGCAAAAGATAACAAATATTATTATTCCGATTGCATCTGTCGCAAAACTGTAAGGTATATATTTGTTATAAATAAATCTAATGATCTTAAAGAATCCGTATAATAAGACACAAGTTATTATTAAGTATAATATTTTGCCTGTATTTTGCAATAGAAAAGTGCAGGAAAATGCAAAGAAAAGTGCAGAGGTTTGTCACCCGGAATACTTCTCTTTATTTTCTTTTAGATAATGCATTTGTTAAGCGGTAACTCTCTCCTTGATAAGAGATGATATGGGCACGGTGAATCAGCCGATCCACC
>NZ_JBITPM010000002.1:0-143279 GCF_050467905.1 Pseudalkalibacillus sp. NRS-1564
CGAGACCAGTGAAAAAGTCGAATTAAGACCAGACCGGTGAGTAAAATTTAAAATTCTCCATGAAAAAACCCCCTGAATGGTATAATGGGTACGACCAAATACCGACCATTAGGGGGTTTTACTTGTGCTTCGATTACAGTCAAAGCAATCAAGTTTTCACTCTGTATTATACGATAAAATTCCGGAAAATCATATCCTTAAGAAGATAACGACCGTTATTGATTTTTCTTTCATTAACGATCTTTTGAAGGACAGTTACTCCGAGCGTTTTGGCCGTCCTGCCAAAGAACCAGAGTTAATGTGTAAACTTTTATTTTTACAACATTTATATAATTATTCCGATGAACAAATGAAGGCAGAAGCTGAACTGAACCTCGCGTTTATGTACTTTCTCGGTCTCAATCCAGAAGATTCCCTGCCAGACAAAAGTCTTCTGTCCAAGTTTCGAACGCAGCGACTTGGAGAAAATACTCTTGATGAAATGATGACTGAAATGGCGAGACAATGTGTAGAACAAGGAATCCTCGAAGGAAAAAGTGTCAGTATTGACGCTACTCATATCGAAGCGAATACTAAGAAGAAAACACCTGAACGATTGATGAAACATCTGGCCCGGAATATCATTCATACACATGAACGAGAAACCGGGCAATCACTTGAGAATTTACCAGAGGTTCCAGATTATCAGGAGATTCCGGATCACCGAGAAGCGAAGGCTGTGATGAAAGATTATTTATTGAACGTAATGAATCTAGTAGAAAAACAAGCATCAAATAACAATCCAAACACAAAGGAATCAATACAAAAAGCTCAGGAGATCCTAGCGGATCCTAAGTTTCTCAACCAAAAAGGCATTCGGTCCCTTATTGATGAAGATGCGAGAGTGGGCAGGAAAAGTAAGACGCAAGACTTCTATGGATACAAAACTGAATTTGTGATGACAACAAACGAACGAATTATTACGTCCGTACGTACATCGGATGGGGCTTACACAGATGGTAGTTATGCCAAAGAAATGTTAGCTCAAACCTTAAAATCAGACATGATCATCACGGAAGTGTATGGGGATAAAGCTTATTTCAGAAAATCTATACTGGATGATATAAAATCCTTAAAAGCGCACCCTTATATACCTGTAAGCTCCCTTGTTTACAGACTTGATGAAAGTCAATTCACCTATAACAAAGACGCTGATGAATGGCAGTGTAGCCAAGGGAATATCACCGAAAAGAAGAAATATTTCAGAACGAACGGAAAAGATGGTGGCCGTGAAGGATACAAATATTACTTTGGATTGAAGCAATGTAAAGCCTGTCCACTTCATGATAAGTGTGCAAAAAAGCGTGCAAGAAGATTACTGGTTGTAGGGATTAACACAGCGGAATTTTATGAAATATCGCAACATCAAAAGTCTGATACGTTTAAAGAAAAATATAAAAAGCGAGCTTCTATAGAAGGAAAGAATGCGGAGCTCAAACGATTTCATGGCCTATCTCGAATCAGGGGGTATGGTCTATTAAGTGCATCCATTCAATCGAAATTAGCCGCCATCGCGGTAAACATAAAGAGGATCGCTACGATAGCGTCCTCTTTTTTCGTGTATATTTGGTTGAAAATCTCCTATTACACTCTTTATTTAGAGTTAGCTATTAAGTCTTTGAAAAAAACGTTAGTTTTTCACTGGTCTCGAACCGTCCCGGCGATTCCGGCGATTCCCCTTCATTGGTATTATCAGTTTACAAAAGCAACGCCGACGATGATCAATAGAACGAACAAGACAACAATTAGGGCGAAGCTGTTATTGTATCCAGACATAGTTATCACTCCTGTGATTTTCAAGTTAAGAGGTAATGGATCACTCTCATTAATAGAATATGCAATGGTTTGAAAGGAGTGAGGACAAGTAGTGAAAATAGTCTTTAGTGGTTTAATGTATCGGGGGTCAGGTACGTGCCTGACCCCCTCTTTAGTTCCTGACCCCCTCTTTAGTTCCGGTTCACAAAAAGCTCATATCAGCTGATAATACAATCCGAATTTCGTATCATACCACAATAATTTGCCATGCTTGCTTTTAGGAAGGCGTGCTTGTAAATTCCATTCCGGATATTGCTTCATAATTCGAACTTGATCTCCAGTTGCAAAAGCAATAAAGGAGATATAGTGATTTTTAGACATCGGATGTTCGCTAGAAATATACCATTCATTGTCAATATCCATGATGGTAAGTTGGTTTTCAGTTGTTGCTTTCTTTGCTTCTAATCGATCTAATTTTCTTCCGCAGCAAGATATGGAAATATCTCCAGTTGCTAAAGCGATATTTTGACATAATTCACATACAAAGTAATTTGATTTTTTCATATTTCCTCCTACAAAATCATTTGACGCTAAATCACCATCTAAGATACTTTCAATGTTAACTCCTAACAGTTCAGATAACTGTGGTAATAGCGAAATATCTGGACAGCCATAACCTCGCTCCCACTTTGAAACGGTTCGATCAGAAATGTTCATTAGATCGGCTAATTGCTTCTGAGTAAGGCGTTTTTCCTTCCTCAAACTATAAATTAGTTCTCCCACTTTACTATTGTTCATCGTATTCTCCTCCTACTACGTTTCTATCTTAAAAGCTAATAAGCTCAGTAACAACAAACGTTCCGTAGAGTTTTTTATAAAGAAACAGGGTGACGATTCGAGATTGAAAAAAGGTCTAATTTGGTCTTAATAGTTTAGGTCATTTTATCGTGGGTGATTCGCACTGATTTTTTCATATCATCCAAAGGTCACGCTTTTTATGAAGCTTGTAAAAATTGTTGGGAACATCTACTTAAAAATGAGAGAACGCTCACTAGCTCATATGAACCAACTTTGATTATATGTCTTTGAACGGTAGAACATTGTTTGAAAATTATGCTAGATTTAAGGCGCGCTCATACATAAAAGAAACATCCTGCTTGATAAAAGAGGTTACTACGCTTTGTTATGTCTCAGTTCTTTTTTGACTTAAAAGACTATTAATATCTCTTACGCCTGAACGAAGGTGTTAGGACATAAATAATCAAAAAAGTAGGAGGCATTACTATGTTTAAGAAATCAATTTTAGTTGTTTTTACGTTGGTTCTGTTGTTTAGTGGATATCAATTTGGACTTCCGTCCGCTCTTGCGATCCCTCCTGGAACGCCGTCAAAGTCTGCCGCTCAATCTCAATTGGATTCCTTGACTGTACAGTCTGAAGATTCTATGTCAGGATACTCACGTGATAAATTCTCACACTGGATTGGACAGGGGAATGGCTGTGACACGCGTCAATTGGTGCTGCAGAGGGATGCTGATTATTACAGCGGTGACTGTCCTGTAACGTCTGGTAAATGGTACAGCTACTTTGATGGCGTGCAAGTGTATGACCCGTCTGATTTAGATATCGACCATATGGTTCCGTTGGCAGAGGCGTGGCGTTCTGGAGCAAGTAGTTGGAGCACACAAAAGCGAGAGGATTACGCGAATGACCTTGATGGTCCGCATCTTATTGCAGTAACGGCAAGCAGCAACCGCTCCAAGGGTGATCAGGATCCGTCTACTTGGAAGCCAACGCGTTACAGTGCTCACTGCGGGTATGCAAAGTGGTGGATCAATACGAAGTATGACTATGATTTAAGCCTTCAGTCTTCAGAGAAATCGGCTCTTCAAAGCATGCTGAATACGTGTAGTTATTAATTCGGGTTAGTTGATAGTTTGATCGTTTCGACAAGCTGAGGAGGTGCGCTCAAATGAAACAAAAGTCGTCCATTTTCACTGCAACTCACGGTGTTATGACCGAAGAAGTAGGTGTGATTAGCGGGGAGCTTGAACTGGTGACTTCCTGTGATGAGAAAGGCGATCTCACGCTTCGCATCACGTATGTAGGAGCAGAGGAGTGGTACACGCTTCCTGGGAAAGAATATCGCTTACACGATGTGCGTGACCATGAAGTCATTCACCGTTTGCTCGTTTCGGTGCTTGAGCGCTCATAAAATTCGACAAGTGACAGGCACCAAAAGGGGTCAGGTACGTACCTGACCCCTCCATCTCAACCATGCATCCCCCCAACCAACCAACTCTTAGCCCGATGAAACCCTACAGGAATTTGAATAATTGTCGTTTTCTGTGCAGCTTCCAGTTCATAAATGTCATCACAACCATTGATATCAAAACCAAGCAGGGGATGACCGTTCATACCAAGTGCGCTGGCCGTTAATAATAGTTGCTGAAGAAGCATCCCAGCTTCCATATGTTGAATGCGATAGCCTCTGTAGCCAAGTTCTGCTTTGTGATACGTGCGATCTCCGACTAAATGCAGGCAGATCGGAACTTGATGCAGATTAACGTTGTGAAGGGACATTCCAGCTTGGAGGTCTAAACGAAAGTCACCCTCTTTAATGGGTAAAAGGGAATGAGAAGTAGGGTCATACCGATAAGCCCCATTTGGAATGCCATCAACTTGATAAAAGCATCCGTAAAGAGAGACGCGTGACAATTGATTTTCTCCCTTATCTAAATCGTTAGCGTACGTGTAGGAATCGGTGCTTTCCTTCAGAAGGGAAGCGAGCTGAATCTGATCGATTCTTTGTCCGTTAAAATCCATTTCTGGTGAATAGCGATTCTGGCAAACGTGAGCTAAATCTTTGGTGATCGCCCTTGCTTTAGGCAAAGCAATCTTTGACTTGTTTTCGAATTTCTCTTCTCTTTTTTTAAGCCCCCGTATCAACCCGGTAGATTCAAGCAGCGTGGCGTGATGAAGCTTTGCGATTTCAGGAAACGGTAGGACGTTTTGTGAACGCTGGTAATGCGTTGGTTTGATTATAGGGATTTCTTTCACCAATTCTGCTGCTGAGCATTCTCCAGGCGCCTCTTCATGCACAATATTATGCTTTGATAGCGGGATGACCGCGTAAATACTTTCCTCCAGATCCTTTATTCCCAGTAGGTGATTGATCGCTGAATCTAGAAATTGAAAATTTACTTCTGATGAAAAGGAGAAACGTTTACTAACCTCCAATAGCTGACCAATAAGCGCTCCCGCATCCAACCCTTGAAGACGATAGGAAAAGTTGTTGTATTTAAAAAAGTTCTTCCAAAACATCGTCGTGATGATGACGACCCCAAAACAGTTTGAAAGGTTAGAGCTACTTCCTAGTGCGCTGTTTAAGTAAGAATCAAAATGACCTTTACGTAGCAAAAGAAGGCGATGATGAGCTACATCATAATGGTAAATCCCGTTCGGTAGTTCATCTAGTTTAAGATATAGATACAGTTCACTCGGATATAAGCCGCCTCCTGATGGGGAGAAGCGGCGGAATGATTGCATCGTTTCCGCTGATTCTCCGTCCGTGTCAGAGGGAAAAGCTGTCTGGCTAATCTGAGACAGCCCATAAACATACCAGAGAAAAGTACCCATTGTCTTCAGGTTCGGTGGTTGGTGAAGTGACTGGTCTTGAAGCACAAGTGGAATGTCGTAAGAAAGTCGGTACTCCGGCAAATGACGATAGATCTTAAATGGCAGGGGAGCATCGTCCCAATCCACTTCCCAGTTCGGTGGCGTCACAAGGTCATTTTGGAAATGCAGTTGATGTAAGAACAAATCAAGATCCATCACTAACCTCCTCGCCACGTTAAGGGAACGGGTGCGGATAAGGGTTGAGCTCCTCAACTGTTAGTTCTCGATCAACATATCCGAGTTCTTTTGGAACTTTCAATACTCGGCTTAAGCCGGTAACGCGCCTTAAGTGATGGCCAAATGTCATCGGCAGCATGCCTGGAATGATGACCTTTGCGCAGTGAAGTCCGTTCCGATGAATTTCAGGTGTAGTTTGATCAACGACGATGACATCCAAGTGCAAATGGCGAAAGGTTTGTAACATCGTATTTAGATCATCCGTGAGGTCGGCATGACATTTTGACGGTTGAAAAGCTTCTTGGAATGTTTGCATAGGTCGATTCTGATTTAGTAAAAAGTGAAGGCGTTCTTCCGCTTCAGGAAGTCCGTACACCATGCCGTGATCATCCATTTTCTTCACGAGAGAAGAGTCGTGATACATGGCTAGAAATTCATCTTTCTTGTTTTTAAAATCTTTATTTAACGGTGGGATAAGTCCAACACTCTCAAAGATTGCACTTTTTACAGCTCTCACAGGGTCGAGATGTGCGCCAGCCGCACACATCAGATTTAAGCGATCGGTATGAGAAGTGCGGTTCCTCGTAATCGTTAAGATGCAGGGGATGTTGTGTTCCATCGTTGCATTGTATAAATAAAGATCATAGCCTAGTACTTCTCGCATGCGGTCGATCATCAAATGCAGCTCTTCGTCATTTGATGAGACTGGATCAATCCGAGGAAGAGAGAGCTTTGCATACCATGTTAATAGAAAAGAGTCGCGTTCAAGTACTTCCATCATGCCATAGAAAATGGCTTCTTCAAGACTTCCTCCGATTGCACAGCCGTTGGACGTTTCAAACACAAACCCATCCCCGCAGCCCATGCTGTAATAAGCGAGCCGCTCTGGCACGAGAATCGGCTTTTTTTCAATAAGAGAGTAGCCCCACACCCAGTTCATTTTTCGATCAGGATGAAATGGAGCGAATGGATAGCCTTGCTCTGCATACTGTTCATCGGCATGAACGCCGAGCTTAAGAGGGTTCAAGGCTAGATCCAGATTGCGATAGGAATCGTGAACAACGGTTCTTTTACCTTTTGGATCAATGCCACAAGACCGCTCCAACCCTTCCAATATCGCTGTCATTTCACTCATCGCATACGAATTTGTTCTTCCTGCAGAGCCTTCATTTCCATTAAACAGAGGAAGGTTAACGATCGCATCAGCATACGGTGTTTCAAAATCGATCATAAGACGATTTAATAGACCTGTTCGTGGATCGAGATAATCTCTTGAAAGTACGTTGCTTAAGTCGTCCATCGAACGACATCGATAGCTATCTTCACTAATTTTCAAACTTGGTTTAAGCGTAATCATCGCATCCGTTTCGGAGTCTTCGGGCAAATGACTGCAAACGGAACAATAGGCGTCTGGTAAGATACGATGGCGAGAGCTCTCAAGGGAACCTAAATTGGTAAATTGAATCGCCCTTTCTAATTGAGGAGACTTAAGATGTACCACATTGTGCACTTCATTTTTGATCAGTTGAGCCATTTGAAGAAGTCCCGTTTGAGAGAGCCATTCATCACGAATATCGTCAGCAGCCTTGCTTAAAACCTGTTGAATTTTCCATAGATCTTCCCGGTCGGTTGCTGCCATCATCTTTCTTGTATCCGCACATTGTGAACAGCCTTCACGACCGGGGCGAACGAGCGGACCAACGACACCTTCACCAAATGATAAGAAGCCCCGTAGCCAATCGATACCGTGTTCTCGCGCCACTTCCTCCGCAAGTTTATGGATCGATGGATTCCAATAGTCATGGATGACAAGTAACAATGTCGTCTGCTTAGGGATCGGCGCATCCAAATCTGGAAGAAGCGTGAGGTGAAGGTGGGGAGCGAGTTGTTCCGCTATGCATTCTCGTAGCAGGCCATTTCCTACTAATGTAATGTTAGCACTCACATCGTCTCCCCCTCTCTTAACAGAACGCCATAGATATTTACTGCTTCATCTTTTTTTAAAGTTTCAAGATTCACTTTTACGAAGGAAATCTCTTTTCCTTGTTGTTCAAAAAGGGTGAGGACAGACCGAAGAACATCAGCCTGAAGGCTTGCATCATAAGCAGGAATAGCGATGGATTGGATCGGTTTATCTTGAAACGGAATCGTTGAAAAAGAGAGTGCTGCTGAAATGGTCTTGTTTTGAGCTTCTTTCACGGCTTGTAGGAGCGCCCTTCGTAAAGCGAGCACGAGAGTCAGTCCGACGCTTCCGTACCAGCGCTGATCCTCGGCTTTTCTCCATACGACAGGCAGGCCGTTCGAATCTTTCCCTAAACCGAGATCGGGAACTTTCTTCATGGTCGTTAACACCTTCAAATAGAAGCGGCAGATATCGTCTTCAACTTTATCGACTGCACATCTCGATAGGCTTTCCATGCACTGATCGGCTTTCTGGTTCCATTCCTCTTCTACCATTGTTTGCAGTGCCCGATTGATCGCCTCAATGAACGTTTCTCCAGCACCGATGTGGAGATCGGTTTGCGAGTAAGTAGCTTTTTCATAAGGAGAGGGAAGTGACGAGATAATCTCCTCTTTTAACGGGAGGACGTATGCTTCTATTCCACTCATTCCGGCTTCCCGCCTTGCTTCTTCGTGTGTTAAAGCTGCACTTATAAACCTGGATGATTCAGCTGATTTAACGTTCACCGTCTGGATTTCACATTGAGCTAAAGGTAGTTGAATTAGCTCTCCTTCTTCCCACTTATGAAAAATGCCGATCTCACTTGAAGTTAACTGACTGAAATAGTAGAGAAGTTCGTTTTGATCTTTTTTCTCCATCCTTTCACTAGATTGTATAGAAACGGTTTCGACTTCGATCTTTCCTGATACTAGTGGATGAGGTTGATAGGAATGCCACTTACCCTCAAGCGTTTCTGAGTTAAGTAGAAATACATGATTGTTCGAATGCGTAGGGACGCCTGTGCTCTTTTTAAACCATTCAAAAACGATCACATTCGCTAGCATTGCACCAGCGGACGGTGAAAAGGAGCTCGTGTTTAGTGATTCATGATGTAAGCTTCGCCATGCGGATTCCCAGCAGCCGCTGTCTGCAGTAACGAGCGGGCCTGCGATTCCAACTCCTTTTGTATAGATGGCGGGAAGAAATGGTTTTTTCTTTTCTTTACAGGCATGCAGAAGACTGCGGAGCTCCTGGACATTGTCATCTGAGGAGACGTATAAAACTGCATCAAATGGTTCGATCTGCTTCTCCCAGGAGATTGGGTCTCTTTTTAACATGACCTCAATTGAAACTTCAGGGTCTGATTTTCTTGCAGCTGCTTCGAACTCTTTGATTCGGTGTTGGCTAGTCTGCTCATCTGTTAGCAGTGTATGGAAACGAGGCAAACCGGATGTAAGTAATGACGAAACCAGTCCAATTAGCATCGATCCTTCTCCAACAATGAGAACGTTTTTCTGACGGTATTGCTGAAACCGATAAGATCCAGAGTCAGTAAAGCTTTCGATGAACTCAATTTGTGAAGCAAACTTTTCCACGACCTTTGGTTTCAACTGGTGGGGACGATCTTGGCTAACGTCACGAAGGAACCCGTTCGTAAAGAGAGAGTCGGTAATCTCGTAAACCCGATCACGATACGGCTTTGATAGTCCATCTGTGAGACTTGCCAGCGAATATTCCCCGTTATACATCGGAATCAGTTTTTCAATCCATTGATGAATCGTGGTCCCTTCCATACGAAATGAACCTGAATTGTTCCTAAAATAAACGCTCCCGCTCGGCTCCGGCATGAAGAAAGTGCCCTTCTTTAGCTTTAAACGCATAGAAGGATGAACATTCATCATCAGACACCTCCTGCTTCACTGATCTGACTTCATACTAGGAGTCTATGTTCGTTGCTTTGTCTCATATGTGTGGACAAAAACAAGAAACGATGCTAGCGAACTTCATAAGATTTATTCGAATTGTTGTTAACGCCACTAGTCCATTCCGATAGGTTTCAGACATAAGGTAAATTTGATTTTAGAAAGGTTGTTAAATGGATATTTATGTTAAAGTTGGAGTGAAGCGTGATGAAATCATTACTGATAAGGACAGTGATTTTAGAAGACTCCGTTCCGAGATAACAAAACGCTTGAAATCAAATTTGATGCATATCGTATGAAAAATGAGACAAAAAGTGAAAGTTTAATAGAGGAAGTACTGACTCGTATAGGAGCAATGGCAACCAATAAAATCCTTCAATGTTGCGATAACTGACAATGAAATCGACGAATGAAGGGAGTATGAAAAAATGAAGAAAAAGAAGAAACTCATCCATTCCGAATGGAGATTGAGTGTGATGGCTTTGGCGGTTTTCATCGGAGGGAGCTTTGGAAGTCAACTCGTCTTTCTGCCTGATGTGCCCTATCTACCTCCTATATTTGGGTATTTAACCGGTTCTTTAATAATGGTCGCCGCTAATGCGATTTACGTGGTTTATAAGCGAAAGAAAATTACTAGGACGGGAGATCAGAAATAGAACCACGGGTAAGATTATACGAATATGAGGTGAAAGAATTCGTGAAGCTTTCGATATGAAAAGACAAGGTTAAAGAGATGGTCAAGACTATGAAAAGGAGGCTTCTTATGAAAAGCGAACAGAGCAGTAAACGGAATAACGTTCAATGGACTGCATTTGGGATTGTTATGCTCACTCTCGTTATTAGAATAACGTTAATACTATCGGGAATAGCACAGGATTTAGAATACAGCACAATGAATGCGATAACTTGGACAGGATTTGCGGTAGGAATTATTTTTCTATTGGTTTCTTACTTGTTTCCAAAAGAGACCTAAACCGTCATAGCGTAAACTAAATCGGAGCGAATCCAAAACTATATAACTTTAAGTAGATTACAAACATATTTAGAATCCACGTAAAGAATGATGGAAATATTGATAGGAAATAGGGGTTCTATATGAGGATTTTGCACAGGCAGTGGGTAAGAAGTTTACTTTTAGTATTTGTTTTAGCTTTTCTATTAATATGGGACTGGATTGTCTTATTTATTCTAGGGTTATTACTATTGGGCTTAATAGAGATGGTGGTTCATAAAAGTAAAAAGACCTCTTATTAGCGAAATTTTCACCTAGGGAAATTTTTCGTTTAAACATTGTACATCGATCGTTATTGGCATTCTAGCATATAGAAGAATGTAGGTTGTAAGTAAGAAGAGGTAAACTATCTTGTTTACGAGGAAAGATATCTCTTATACAACATTGAAGTGATGTGGAGGTTCAGCAACTGTTATTGATGTATCTTTAGGGGGGAATGACCAGGTGTTGAAATGCAAGATGTTCTTCATTATGACTGCTCTAACTCTTACTTTGATAGGTTGTTTTCAGGTTGAAGAAGGGACGTTTATTAATGGGGAAATAACAGAAATCAACAAAGAAAGTGGGGATATGGAAATTGATATCCAAGCTTGGACAACAGTTAGCGATGCAGAATCCTCGACAGAGTCATATCAATTTAAAGACAAACCAGACTCACCTACTATACGAGTTTCCGATCCTGAAAAATATGATGAGGGGCAAAGAGTAGAGGTGAAAGTGATCAAAAATTATGAAGAAGATGTCTGGGATTTAGATCGATTAAAGTTTGAAGTGGAAGAGGTGAATTAGATATTTAACCTATTAAATGCGTTAGTTAAAAATTGAGATCGAGTCTTCAGTCATCTCGGAGCTTATTCGTATATGAATAGGCTTTTTCTAATGTTAAACAAAAGATTGAGAAAAGTGTATTAGTTTGAAATAATTGGTACTAAGGTTTTTGGCAGAAAGGACGGGTTTTTATTGTATGGGATTGATCAGGGATTTTGGCTGAAGTTATTGATCTTAATTACAATCTTAGGGCTATTAATCTATTCTTTTCAAGCAATTATGAGAAGGTTGCTAAAGGTTGAAAAGAAGAAATTCTTTTCCAACCACCATCTCAACGAAACGCATAAGAAAGTGGATCGGAGTATTAGGGTCATCGTTATCGGCTTGCTTATTATTGGTTATGTTTATAATGTCACTAGACTGTCTACCGAATGGGTATGGTATTTGGAACCGTGGTTCTTAATGTGTCTCATGGTCGTTACTACTGAATCATCTACAGCATTGATGGAATGGAAATACGCAACAAATCGAAAGGATTATCTTTTTACAATTAGTCAATTACTCTTTTTTATCATATTGATGGTGTCAATGTTTTCTAGCAATTTTTTTGGATTGGTGTAAAGGGTAATCTTAGTTATGTGAAATGAGTGAATTGCGATAGGAGGAGTCCAGTTGTTACTTTTCACACCCATTAATATAGCTAAACATCGTAAAGAAGTCATAACGTTTCGTAAGGATTCCTTTCTAGTGAGTTTTGGAGATTTAACAAACTTTGGAGATGAAAATAAATACTTAAATTGGTTAGAAAATAAGGTGAATGAATTTCCAGGTGGTTTCGTTATGGTAGAAAAAGAGTCTGAATTCATCGGACAGCTCGAATTAACTGTAAAGGAATATGAAGGTAGGAAAATTGGCTATGTGAACTTATTTTATTTAGTCCCAGAAAGCCGTGGCATCGGTATTGGCAAAGAGTTACACAAATACGCTTCCAATTATTTTGCGGATCAAAATCTTAAAGAATTTCACTTGAGAGTATCACCGTCAAATCCATCTGCATTAAGGTTTTACCATAAACTTGGTATGGAAGAGATGGGTTTAGAGTTGGATGGAACAGTGATAAGGATGAGAGGGTTTATCTAAACGGCTAGTTAAAGAATAGAGAAGCGCTTGCTGATTAAAAGGTAAGCGCTAAACGTACGTTTAGAGCAAATTGGTTGAATAAATCATCAAAAAGGGATTGATCATTATCGGGTTTTCACTAGTGTTTTTAATGGTTTTAGGAACTATTGCCATTTTGACATTTATCGTTACTCCAATTAGAGCTGCTAGAAATAATGAGAAAGGAAAATCCCCTCGAAAAATCTCTTATGTTATCGTAGGTTTGTTGGTTTTGCACTGGGGATTTTTCTTATGGGGTGGTTACGCATTATTACCTGTGAATATAGCAGATGCCCTATTTATGCCTGTATGGGTAGTGCTTTGTGTCGCAGGCTTGATAATAGCGATCTATGAGTTTAAAAACAACAAAGTTTTTTCAATTCCCGTGGCTGGTTTTACAGCAATCAGCTTATTATTTAGCATCTTCATTAACGGCATATCGAATATGTAAGGAGTTCATTCCAGTGATATAGAAATTTTTATTTTTCGAGAGGTGGATCTAAATATGGATAGTATTATTTTTGATTTAGATGGAACGATTTGGGATCCGATTGATACTGTACTTGATGCGTGGAATGGTTGCATCAAGAAGCATAGTCAAATTAGCAGAGAACTAACTCGAACTGATTTTGAAGGAACTATGGGGCTACAAGTGCACGACATTAGTGAAAAATTGTTTCCGCATTTGGCAGAGGAAGTGCGTGACCAGGTGATGCATGAGTGTTTAAATACCGAGGAGCATTACTTAAAGAAACAAGGGGGCAAACTTTTCCATAAGGTAGAGGATGTCCTTAGTTTACTTTCGAAGAAATACAAACTCTATATCGTAAGTAACTGCCAGGATGGATACATCGAATCGTTTTATGAGTTTCATAACTTAGGTGATTACTTTTCGGACTTTGAGAATCCAGGGAGAACCGGGCTATCTAAAGGGGAAAATATTAACTTGATTATCGAAAGGAACAACCTAACTAATCCTATATACATCGGCGATACAGAAGGTGATTTAAAGGCATCAAGATATGCTGGGATACCTTTTGTTTATGCAAAGTATGGGTTTGGAGAAGTAAGTGAATATGATGAGATTATAGACAGGTTTGAAGAACTGGTGGAATTATATGGATCTTAAGAGATAGGGGTGTTTGTTGTGAAAGAAATGGTTGAGTGAGTTGTTCTATAACGAAATAAAATGGTATTGGAGTTACTTTGAATATTAGTAAAAAATTGAATAGTGAAGCTGTAAGACTAGTGACAAAAGGAGAATTAATAGCGTGTTTAAAGATATCTTCAATACACGGTTAAAATGTTCTGCGTGTGATCGCTTATTAAAATCAGGTGATGAAATTTTTGTACATATGACACTTCCAAATGAGAAAAAAATGCCTGTTGGTGTTTTAGATAAAATGTTAAGCAAACATGCCAACACCGTTTACTGTAAAACGTGTTATAAGGAATAGCCTTGTTATTCTCGGCAGATAAGTTAGTCATAGATTTAATGATACTCTCCGGAACAACAAGTATATATACGAAAAGTTATTAGTTCAATCAGAAAAACATACTTTCAAAAAGCGTCTTCTTGAGTAAAGATGCTTTTGTTTTATTCTAGATTGCTTATCTTTATTAGGATTAATATCGTGGTCTACAGTTTGAACTGTAGGCACTATATTTAAGAGATTGTGTTCTATTCCTTTAGAACTCTCCAGTAATGGCGACTAGCACCCTCTAGAATCAGATCCTTTTACCAGTCTTACATTAATAAATTCCATCTGTTTCATAAGAAGGAATGTCCTAACCCCCACCTTCATAGACTTAGAGAAAAGAAGGGAGGTGGTCTCAATAATTGAGTGGAGTGTTACCCTTGTAGCCATGGCGTTTATTGTTCTAGTCGTCTATTTGGTTTTGACTTTACGAAAAGTTATGACAACATTGGCAGAAACAAAGGAGACGTTGTCTGGCGTCCGTAATTCAGTAAACGGCATTTCAGACGAAGCAGAAGAACTGATTCATAAAGCCAATGAAATTTCGGTTGATGTCAAAGGGAAAATGGAAGCTGTTGACCCCTTAATCGAGTCCGCTCATGATGTGGGCGATATGATACACGACGTAACAAGCTCAATAAAAAGAACGGCACTGCAGAAGAACCGTAAGAAAACCATCCATACACAGGAAAGCAAGCCGGTACACATTAAATTGAAATAAGGAGAAAGAGACTGGGAATAGGTAGTGACCCCTGAAAGTTAGAGTTAAAACTAACTTCTGGGGTGCACTACCAAACCGGTCTCTTTTTAAATTTATGAGCTTCCGAGGCTAGGATTTATCTATATTGTATAGATATTTTTAGGCTGTTCACTATATCATTAGTCCTGTACGACGGCCATGCAGCTTTAATGAAATGAAAAAGAGCTTGGAAGCATTGTGCCTCTAAGCTCTTTTCTGTGGGGTTTTAGTTTATGATGTAATTCGTTTATCAAAAGCGTGATTAAAATCAATCCAATTTCATTTTATGTTAGGAATTGATCCGATCAGCGTCCACCACAACGACCACCGCCTCCACCGCAACGACCGCCACCTCCACATCTTGCGGCACAACCGCCGCATCCAGCGCATCGAGCACAACGCGCGCAGCCGCCGCCGCACCCGGCACACCCCGCACATCCAGCACAACCCGCGCATCCAGCGCAGCCTACACAACCCGCGCATCCAGCGCAGCCTACACAACCTGCGCATCGGAAGCAGCCATAGCAAACAAACCCGATTAAGCGGGAATCATTTGGATCAACATTTGTATGATAGTTGACTTGCTCACATGGTACTAAATTTTGGGCATGGTATTCTCCGACATCTAAGTGTTGAAGATCATTTTGAAATTGATTCATTTATGTCACCTCCACCGACGTTCTTTTCTAATGGTTTGAATATCCTAGTCGATTATCTAGTGAAACACTTTCTCCAACAAAATATGTAGAGTGACTGGGTAATGTTCCTAATTAAGGAGCGGAATACATCGGTACAAACTAGTGGGAGAAGGGACATTTATGAATAATCGCATCGTGTCAACGGTTCGCAGGATGCCTAACAGTCAGATCAAGTCACTCATTTATTAAATCTCTCAAGAATGCTCAACCAGGACCTCATGGTTAAATCCCCCCTTTTAATTTGTGGTAAAACCCTTGAAAGAAAATTAAATACGTCTAAATGAACAATATATATTGCAAAAAGACATTAATAATATATAATGGAAAAAGAAGGATAAATTAAATTTATAAAAGGGAGGAAGGGTAATAATGGGATTTGGATTTAAGGGGAAGCAGAAAGACGAACGGCTGACGACTCTTCAAAATAAGATTTACCGGGAAATGTATATTCTCATTGTGGTGATTTGTGCTCTATCAGTTTTGTATAAACAGTTTCTGGTTGAGGACGGAATACAGCATGTATGGACGGAGATTATTATTTTTAGTGCCAGTTCTGGGTATTATCTTATACGATCAACGATCCTTGGAATTTTTTCAGATGAGGTAGAGATGCACGATCGATCGAGGAAGGTGAGCTTTAGTAAACGGAATTTCTTGATCAGTCTTCTCTTGGGAGTGGGGTTTTCTCTTTTCCTTGCGGTTAGAAACTCTTTGAAGTATGGAGAAGGTGCTGAGGAAACATTTTATTTTTTTCTCAGTATTTTATTAGGGTGCTTAATGATTTACATTCCTGTCTTATTTGTCATAATGGTGGTACCCTATGCGGTAGCGAAGTATAAAAGTGATAAGATAAATGAGCAGGAATTAGAAGAGTTGGATGATGAAGATGTGCGGTGATCAGTTGTGAAAAATGTGAGACTAAAAACGGCAAGAGTGGAGCATGATCTCTCCCAGCAGGAGCTTGCCAAAAAGGTTGGCGTGTCGAGACAGACGATTGGGCTCATTGAGCTCGGAAAATATAACCCGACGCTGCAGTTGTGCTTGTCCATTTGTTGGGCGTTAAATAAATCGCTTGATGAGCTGTTTTGGATGGATCCTGAATAGAAGAGAAGCTACGTTGTTCTACGAGGTGTAGTGTAACGTAGCTTTTTTATTCTTATTTTGTTTTCTTACCGAAATTTTGGGCAAGCGAAATAATGCCTACAAGATAACAAGGAAAACTGACGAGTAAGGCCTCAAACCATGAATTTTCGATTGTACGGTATAAGAGAATGACGAAGATTGCAGCGATAAAGTAAGTAGGTACGAATTTTTTTGATAAAAGTAATTCACTCAGAATGAAACAACTCCTCTTAATCGGAACTATTTTTTCCGTATCCGGTTATTTTATCAGAAATGCCACCTCATAATATAGTAAAGTTAATCTATCGAAAAGGAAATCGATTGATCATGGAGGTCAAACAAATGCGACAGCGTCTTGTTGGTATTTTACTGTTTAATGAAGTAGAAGTCTTGGATTTTGCGGGTCCCTTTGAAGTCTTTTCGATTACAACTACATTAGAGTCGAACGTAAAGCCTTTTGTGGTTAAAACGATCTCAGAAAATGGGGAAATGGTTACGGCGCGTAATGGATTAAACGTGCAACCCGATTATGGTTTCGACGACCACCCTTCGTTTGATATCGTTATTATTCCTGGTGGGTATGGCGCTGAACAGATTGAAATCAACAATCCTCGGATAATTGCATGGATTCAAGATCAGAACTCAAAAGTGGAGTTGATGACATCGGTTTGTACGGGAGCTTTGCTGCTGGCGAAAGCAGGTGTGCTTGATGGAAGAAAAGCGACAACTCATTGGATGGATCTGGATCGATTAGAAGAG
The DNA here is from genome assembly GCF_050467905.1 of Pseudalkalibacillus sp. NRS-1564. NCBI lineage: Bacteria > Bacillati > Bacillota > Bacilli > Caryophanales > Fictibacillaceae > Pseudalkalibacillus > Pseudalkalibacillus sp. NRS-1564. Next base: position 17,246 of record NZ_JBITPM010000002.1, read on the forward strand.
GAATTTCCAGAGGTCTTTGTTCAACGGAATGTGAAATTCGTTGATGAAGGTTCGATTTTAACATCAGGGGGCATTTCTGCAGGTATCAATTTGTCGTTCCATATGATTGCTCGGCTACATGGTAAGGAAGTCGCATTAAAGACAGCAAAACAAATGGAATATGATATTACGATCGAGTGATTTGTTAATCATGAAAAGCGAGCAATGTACCGATAAAGGAGTGAATTCAGTGGAGATTATAGTAGATGATTTAAGAGGACCTGAAGTGGCTAAATTATTGAATGACCATATCCAAAGTATGCAAAAGCATTCTCCACCGGAAAGTAAGCATGCGCTGGATCTAGAGGGGTTACGGAAGCCTGAGATTACGTTTTGGAGTGCTTGGGAAGCGGGTGACTTAATTGGATGTGTAGCGCTTCAAAGATTGAACAGCCTCCACGCTGAGATTAAGTCCATGAAAACAGCTTCTGCTCATCTAAGAAAGGGTGTCGCAAAAAGACTTCTTCAACACGTTATTGATGAAGCGAAAGCGCGTGGATACGAACGGTTGAGTCTTGAAACAGGTTCAATGGAAGTCTTTCAGCCGGCCAGGCGTTTGTATGCAAGCTTCGGATTTCACGAGTGTCAGCCGTTTGCGGGGTATAGGGAAGATCCGAATAGTGTGTTTATGAGTTTGGAGATGTAAGATTGTTTTCTATGATGTGTCATTTAGAGAGAAGTAAAAGGAGTGCTAATGGTTCAGTCAATTAGCACTTCTTTTCGTTGTAGGGTGGCATCTTGTATTAATTCAGAGTAATTTTCCTTTTTAGGAAATACGAAAAAGCGTTCATCGATAAGATAATCGTATAAAACAGGGTAGCCTGTATGGGCCGCTGGAGTTTTTTTATGTTTTTATGCTCCTCTTGATGGAAACAATAAAATCCAGGTTAGTTTACTCCTGACAAGGGTAGTTAGTAGAAGTGATATAAACTCTTAAGAACAGAATGGTGATCAAATGGGGTTCTTTTACTATATAAAGAAATATTTAAAAATGTCGAGACGTCAGCGGAAAAGTGAATTGAATTCAACCATTTGGTTTATGCCATTTTGGTATATTGTTGGAGCTGTAGGTTTATCTATTTTTACCTATTATCTCGACTATGTTGTGGATGTTAGCTTGTATCTGCCAGTTGGAATTGGCTTTAGTGGACAGACGCTACAGGTTCTATTGAGTGCACTTGTAGGAGGGGTGCTGACACTAAGTGCCTTTACACTTAACTCCTTACTTGTTGCCCTGACGACGTTTAGCGGGCAGTTTTCTTCTAAAATGCTTGTCAACTTCGTTAGTGACCGAGCGACGCAGCATGTACTCGGTATTTTTAACGGAAGTTTTATTTACGTCCTCTTAAACTTCTTATACGCGACGCACGGAGAAGAGGAGTATGTAGTTGCGACACCTGTTTTATCCATTCTGACAGCTATTACAGCCGCCATAACGTTTATTTATTTCATCAACCATACTGCTACGTGGATGCAAGTTCATAATATCAGTTTCAATATGAATGCTAAGTCAAAATTAGTGCAGGCTTCTCTTGAAGAAGAATTAAAGCCTTATCACCTTGAGAAGGAAGTACAGAAGGAAGACATTCCTTCAGATCCTGATGGAAAAGTTATCAAAACCAACCAATCTGGTTATCTTCAAGTCGCTGACTTTTCAAGGTTGATTAAACAAGCGAATAGAGACGACGTTCTCCTCAGGTTCGATGTTAGAATTGGAGAATTCGTCATAGCAGGCACACCACTGCTTACTTATTGGGAACATGGACAAGTGATGAATCCAGACCGCTACTTGAAATCCATTGAAATCGGGGTCAAACAAACAGAGATTCAAGATCTGGAATATGGTCTTATTAAGCTTGCCGAATTAGCTATTAAGGCTTTGGGTCACAATGATCCGCTTACGGTGACGAATACCATTCATCAGATTGCTGATTTGCTGAATAGTATTGGCAAATCAAAGAATTTCTCTCCCTACCTTTTTGATCAGGAAAAGAAGCTACGAATTATCTTAAATCAAAAAGACTTTAGTTATTACCTTCACAAGGGATTTGCTTCCATTCGTGAATATGCCAATCAAAACACAACAATTATAACGGCGCTTTTAACGATGATTGCCCAGCTAAGTAAAACAATGGATGAGGAAGCACACAAAGATCTATGGGAATTTGCCCGCCAGACGATTTTAGGGTTTGATAACTACAGCTTGTACGAAAATGATTGTCTTCACATTTTAGAGCCTTTATCCGTACTTGCTAAAAAGACGGGTAATGAGAAGGATTATCTGTTCCTGCTTGAATATATGCTGGAGCGGGTTAGTTCGAAGAGTGCTGCTAAGATGCCTTCTTCAAATTAAGCTATCATGAAAAGGAACAACCACGTTAAAGATAGTTTATTTCCTGGTAGGTATTGAAAAAACGATAAAAGACATCCTGCCGTTTTTCTTCGCAGGCATTGTGATTGTATTGCTTGTTACCTATATTCCATCTCTAACGCTTTGGTTGCCTGAGCTGTTTGAGTAAAGGAAATTGTTGGATGCAAATGAGAAAAGGACTTATCCGTAGAAGCGGGTAAGTCCTTTCTCATTTATTTTGAAAGTACTGCCTTCCTCACTTTCTGGCCATACTGAGGCTATTCGTTAAAAAAGAGGTGGGTCTTATGGATATATTCATGGATGCCTTGAAGGTCATCTTCCGGATAGTAACGATTCTTCCGTTCATGCTCGCCATCGGACTCTATATGGGGAAGCGGTCTATTGGAGAACTACCTGTATTTGATTTTCTAGTCGTTCTTGTATTTGGTGCTGTGGTAGGAGCGGATATCGCTGATCCTGAGATTGATCATATTCACACGGTTATTGCGATGATTGCGATCGGATTGCTACAGAAGTTAATTTCAAGGATAAAGATAAAGCATCAGAAGTTAGGAAAGCTTCTTACGTTCGAACCTACTGTTGTGATGTACAATGGAGTATTCCTTAAAGACAACATGAAGCAGATTCAATATTCGATTGATAATGTCCTTCAGATGCTTCGAGAAAAGGACGTTTTCCATACAGAAGATGTCGAGCTTGCCATTGTGGAGGCTAATGGAAGACTTAGTGTGAAACTATATCCAAGTAAAGAGAGCGTTGTTCGTGAAGATATGGCAATCGATAAGCAGGCGAATGATGTTGAGATTCCTGTTATTTTGGATGGGCGAGTACAGAAGGATATACTGCAGCACTTAGGGTTTACTGAAGCATGGCTAATGGATCAGCTTGAAAAAAGAGGGGAGCCTTGTGCATCTTCGTTATTTTACGCCGGAGTTAATGCAAAGCATGAGTTAGTTATTTCTAGGAAGGATCAAGCTTCAAATCATGTTCCGCCTTTTCGACACTGAACAGAGGGAGCGGCGACTAATACAAGAGGCTTGGATAGAAGCTGCATAAAGAAACTCAGGCGTTGGCCTGAGTTTCTTTATGATTTCCGCTTTGATTTGGTTTCTAGTGGACGACCACCTTGTTCACCTTGAGAAGGAGCAAGATCGGCTTCATTCGTGTACGATTTCTTACTAGCAAAAGGCTGCTTAGCATATTGTTTCTTGTTAAGTTTCATTTGAATCACCCCTGATTGTTAGAGTGTCTAATAGGAGCGAAACTATACATAGAGCTTAATCGACAAGTAATGACAGGAATCGGGAGGTGACAGGCACTCGCGACTCGCGAATTCGCCAAACTCCGTGCATCCTGAAATGGAAAAAGCTATGATGATAGTGGAACATTTAATTTCAGTGAGAACGATACAAAAACATCGAGTGAATCAGATAGGAGTTGGAGAAATGATCGAAGTGATCGTACAGAACAGAGAAGAAGCGATCGAGGCAGAAGCATTCGGAGCAGGTCGAGTTGAGCTTGTGACTGGTATTGAAGCTGGAGGGTTAACGCCAAGCTATGGAACGATAAAGTCGGTAATAAACAGTGTTACGATTCCCGTTCAGGTGATGATTCGTCCAAACGGATATAGCCACTGCTACAGCGAAGGGGAGAAAGAGGTTATTCTTAACGATATCCGCATCTTAAGTGAACTCGGAGGCAATCGGATTGTTATCGGAGGAATAACGAAGGATCATACCATTGACGGAGGGTTACTTGAAACGATCATTCAGCAGCAGCCGGATATCGACATCACCTTTCATCGAGCGTTCGAAGAACTCTCTTCTCAAAAAGAAGGGTTTAAAACCCTTGCTCAATACCGAAATGTGAAGCGAATTCTTACATCCGGTGCCAATCAGGAAGGGCAAGAACGGATCGCTCAGCTTCAAGAGCTTGTGCGCTACTCGGAAGAAAGTGGACCAACGATCATGCCAGGATCAGGACTTTCACTCGCTACTATTGAGAGCATTCACCAAGCGGTGCAAGCAGAAGAATATCATTTTGGTAAAGGCGTAAGAGTGGGAGAAGATTTTTCAAATCACTTTAGTGAAAAATCGATTAAATCGATTGAACAGGTGCTAAACAAAAGGAAGTAATCGTGGTTCATTAAATGCAAGAAGGGGTTCTTACATATGCTTCTCAGCAAATTCAAAACAGCACTGCTGACCGCCCTAATCACGTGGGTATTCGGCATTGTATTCACAACGGTAGGGTGTCTCATCTATCTACTGAGCGGGGGAGACGGGGATATTTCTGTCGCTATTGGTGGTGCTTTTTTAATGATTATTTATCTGCTACCGTTCCTATTAGTAGTAGGAATTGCGATTTCAATCGCCTCTGATGAGCTCACACGCGAAAGTAATCGCAGGAAGCGATATGCCTATATCATCCATGTCGGCCTCGGGATCATGCTATTCTCGTTTCTCTTTCCGATTACAAAAGTAGTAACGGACTTTGGTTATTTCATTAGTACGAGTCCCTGGCTGTTTACCGTGATTTTTACTGCTTCAGTCTTTTGGAAGTTTGATGAAAAGTCAAAGGGAAAGTTAGCGCGTACTTCTTTCGAGGTTTCGTAAACTCAATACAACATGTAAAGGTAAGGTGATGAGCAAATGGATGACGCAAAACGGAAACAGAAAGAAAAATGGAATGTGACGGTGCTTGTGGTTTTAGTCTTCCTATCATTCCTTTTTCAAGTCTCAATCGTATATGGCTTCTTAAGCTATACTATCTATTTGTTTATCAGCTACTTTTTCTTTTATAAACCAATACGAATGTGGGATGTTGTTTTTTATTTAGGTATGGTTATTGCTTTATTTATTGCACTTAAATTAACCACTTAGCGCTACCAATGTAAACAGCGACCTTCTCTCTAAACAACTGTAGCAAAGGATTTATCGTTCCAATCAGTATTCCGCCATCGATGCTTTCAGTTTCAATATTCTAAAAACATTCAAGAAACCGGTTTACAAATTTTTAGAATAATGTTGCTTTTCTAACGATATAATCTTATAATCAGTTTATGAAAACGCTTTACTTTGATGTGAATCGTTCATTTTTTTATTCATTTAGGAAACCGGTTTCCAAGCGTTTTTAAAAATCGCATGAGGGGGAAGTAACGGTGAAAATCAAAAGCAAAAAGAAGTGGTTGGGGTTAGGACTGGCGTCGCTGCTTGTATTTTCTTTAGCAGCTTGTAATGGAAATGACAGTACGTCTGGCGATGGCGGTGATGAAGAGGTTACGTTGAATTTCTGGGCATTTGGTGCAACGAATTATGAAGAACTTGCGAAGGAATACGAAAAGGAACATCCGAACGTGACGATTAAAGTGAGATCTGCAGAATCAGCAGAGCATCATGATGCGCTTTTTACAGCTTTGTCTGCTGGTAATGGGGCACCTGATATTGCGGCTTTGGAAGTGGATCTACTGGATCGATTCAAAGAAGCGCAGGGACGTTTTGAGAATTTATATGATCTTGGTGCGAAGGATGTGCAGGATCAATACTTAGATTGGAAATGGGAAGCTGGCGCGAATCAAGAAGGCGATTTCCTAATTGGTCTACCGACGGATATTGGCCCGAAGGCACTGTATTACCGCACGGATCTCTTTGAAGAAGCTGGACTTCCAACAGAGCCAGCGGAAGTAGAATCCCTTATTAATTCCCCTGAAGCATTTAAAGAAGCGGGAATGAAGCTGAAGGAAGAAACAGGAAAACCATTCGTGGATAGTATCGAAATGGCTTATCGCGCTTATTTAGATGCTTCTGAAAAAACATACTTAAATCCTGACGGTGAACTATTGCTAGGTGAAGAAGGAAACGACGTGAAGAAGGCATATGACTATGCTGTTGAGTTAGATGAAGCAGGCATTGTTGGCAAGCTTGAAATGTGGACACCTGAATGGGCGAACGGCGTCAACAAAGGTGAATTCGCAGCAGAGCTTGGAGCAGGATGGTTGAAGGGATGGATGGAAGGAAATGCCCCTGACGCGGTAGGAAAATGGCGCGTGGCAACACTTCCAACTGAATTCGCAGCGAACTGGGGAGGCTCTTATATTTCCATTCCAAGTGAAACAGATCATCCACAGGAAGCATATGACTTTGTTGAGTGGCTTGTATCCCCTGATAATCAGCTGAAATCATTCCAGAGCAAAGGCTTATTCCCTTCCGCTACTTCTGTCTATGACATGGAAGAGTTCAAAACGAACGAAGATGAGTTCTTTGGTGATCAAGTAACATCAACTGTTTTTGCTGAAGCGGCACAGGATATTGATGGCGCGGTCTTCAAAGGCGTGAAATACTTCCCTGTTCATCAAGAAGTATTAAATGCGCTTCATAACGTTCAAGAAGGTGGCGATCCTGAGAAAGAATGGAAAGCTGCGATTAAGCGTGCTGAGGAATTAATAGACCGATAGAAGCAGTATTTGTGATGGGATATGGTGGAAACCCACCGTATCCTACTTAATCACCGGAAGTGGGGAGAAAGCGTGATTTCAATGAGTGGACAGGAAAGAGGGGTTAAGAAGAAACGATATCGTTCTGAAAAGAAAAAGGATATGATTTCAGGCTATTTGTACGTAGCGCCTTTTTTCATTATTTTTGGAGTGATTGGTCTTTATCCCGCTATATTCAGCGTTTATCTTGCGTTTCAGAAATGGAACGGATTAAGTCCAATGAGCTTTGTTGGGCTCGATAATTTTCGGATCGTTTTAGAGGATCCTCTTTTTTGGAAGTCAGTATACAATACGATCATCATGGGATTAATGGGCACGGCGCCACAAATAGTCGTCGGCATTGTGTTGGCGTTTCTATTAAATCTTACATTCCTTCGATTTAAAAATTTCTTTCGAATTACGATCTTTATGCCGTATATCACCTCGATGGTGGCGGTCGCCCTTATATTCAGTGTGTTATTTAGTAATCACGAGTCATCACTCGCCAACTACATGCTAGGCGTCTTCGGATTTGATCCGGTGAATTGGTCCACATCTGAATGGGGAACGAAAATCGCGATTTCCATTATGGTGTTCTGGCGCTGGGTTGGGTACAATACGATCATTTACTTAGCGGGGATCCAAAGCATCTCAAATGATTTATATGAAGCCGCAACGATTGATGGCGCGAATAAGTTTCAGCAGCTTCTCTATATTACGATGCCTTTGCTGAAACCGTTTATCATCTTAACAGTGTTCTTCTCAACGGTTGGGGCACTCCAGCTCTTCTCTGAGCCGACGATTTTCTTAGGCGCTGGGGCATTTACACGAGACGAAGCACTAACGGTCGTTATGTACTTGTACCGAGATGCCTTTAAGCTTCAATCCTTTGGTACGGCCTCTGCGACAGCTATTATCCTGCTTGTGATCATTCTTTTCTTTGCAACGATCAATACGCTCATCACATCAGGCAATGGCCGTAAGAAGAAGGGGGTAAGGTAATGGCGAATCGAAAGGAACGAAAAAAAGTCTCTTTCAGTAAAGTGCTCATCTATCTGTTTCTAGGACTTGCGTCACTCTTATCCTTGTTCCCATTCTACTGGATGTTTGTGATGGCAACGCGTCCGAGTGCAGCTTACAATTCAATCCCGCCTACGATCACGCCAGGCGGTATGCTAGTCGAGAACTTCCAGAAAGTCCTGAATCAAATTGATTTCTTTCAAGCGATGTGGAACTCCTTTCTTATTTGTTCCATCGTTACGCTAGTTGTGCTGTTTATTAGCTCGCTAGCAGGATTTGCGTTCGCGAAATTTAAATTCCCAGGCAAGAACGGATTGTTTATTGCGATTTTATTAACGATGATCATTCCCCCTCAATTGGGACTGATTCCACAGTATTTTCTCGTATCGAAAGCTGGCCTTCTCGATACGCTTGCTGGGGTAATGGTCGTGTTCTTCCTTAATCCGCTCGGCATCTTCCTCATGAGACAATATGTGAGTGAGTCCGTTCCGGATGAGCTGATTGAGGCTGCGAAGCTCGATGGCTGTTCGAACTTTAAGATTTATCGAAGCATCGTTGTCCCGATTATTCTTCCGGCTTTTGCAACGCTCGGCATCATTGTGTTTACAGCGGTGTGGGGAGAATTCTTATGGCAATTTACGGTCTTAAGGGACCCGGAGAATTATACAATCCAGGTTGCATTAGCTTCCTTAAGTAACACGTTTAATATTGATTTCGGAATGATTCTCTCAGGCGTGTTCTGGGCAACGATTCCATTGCTCATTATTTTCTTATTGTTTAACCGCCTATTTATTTCGAGTATTACAGAAGGATCAGTAAAATAGAGGCTCAGCCGATATAGAAATTGCTTCACATAGCGTTTCTTAGTAAGCTATCAGTATAAATTCTATTATGATGTCAGAAGGGATAGCGATGAGCCTAACGATTAAAGATATTGCACAAATGGCAGGAGTATCAAGAGCGACCGTTTCGAAAATTATTAACAATTACGGTGGCATTAGTGAAGGAACGAAGAAAAAGGTTCTTAAAGTAATCGAAGAAACAGGCTTTCAGCCAAGCTTTTCAGCTAAGGCGCTAGCGACAAAAAAATCGAATCTCATTGGCCTAATCTATGCTGGCCGAGTGAACGTTGATTTTACACATCCTTTCTTTATGGAAGTTGTAACCGCATTTAAGAAAACAGTCGGTTTACTAGGATATGACATCTTAATGTTCTCGAATGAACAATTTTATCAGGACAATGGAAGCTACCTTGCAAGGTGCAGGCATTTTCATGTGGATGGCTGTTTGATCATCACAGGTGAGGAAATTGAAGATGCCATTTATGAACTAGTGGAAAGCGACATCCCGTGTATGGGCATCGATCTAGAACTCAATGGCCCAAGCTCAAGTTATGTGATGACAGACAACATTAACTTGTCTACGAAAGTGATTCAGCATCTGTATCTTAATTCGGTAAAAGATATTGCTTTCATCGGTGGGGGATCAGATTCTGCGATTTCTAACTTGCGAGAAAAAGGATTCCTACAATCGATGAATCAATTTGGTCTAGAAGTGAGAAAAGAGTGGATTCAGTACGGTGATTTTCATGAAGAGAGCGGTTATGCAGCAATGAATCGCATTCTCCAAGGAGAGGCTAGACCTGAGGCGGTATTTGCGGCTTCCGACATGATGGCCTTTGGTGCGCTAAGAGCAATTAAAGAAGCTGGACTCTCGGTTCCTGAGGATATCCGACTAGTTGGATGTGATGATATCGATGCCTGCCGCTACAGTGCTCCGCAGCTCACGACTGTAAGGCAGAATAAAGAGCTGCTCGGTAAGCTTGCTGCTCATATGCTTCATGATTTAACAAATGGTAAAACAGAATTGAAACCCGTTTTTATTGATTCAGAATTGATCGTGAGAGAATCTTGTGGAAGTAAAGTATAACGAAACAGTTACTGACGTGATAATGGAGGGAAGACAATGGCAATTATACAATTTCCAAATGATATGAAGTGGGGCGCGGCAACCGCAGCCTATCAAATCGAAGGGGCCGTAGATGAAGGTGGACGTGGCCAATCGATTTGGGACACCTTTTCGCATACGCCTGGAAATGTGAAGAACGGAGATAACGGAGATGTCGCTTGTGATAGCTATCACCGTTATGAAGAAGATATTGCATTGATGAAGGAGCTAGGCATTGAAATGTATCGCTTCTCCGTCTCCTGGCCGCGTATTTTTCCGAATGGCACAGGGAAGGTCAATGAAGAAGGTCTTCAGTATTACCATCGTTTTGTTGACGCCCTACTCGATCATGGCATTGAACCTATGTGTACACTTTATCACTGGGATTTGCCGCAGGTCCTTCAGGACAAGGGTGGATGGGCAAGCAGAGAAACGACGGATGCGTTTGCTGATTATGCCGAGCTTATGTTTAACGAATTTAATGGGAAAATAAAGCACTGGATTACGATCAATGAACCATGGTGCGTGTCTTTCCTATCAAACTTCATCGGCGTTCACGCACCAGGCAATCAGGATCTCCAGCTTGCGACTACTATTTCACATCATCTTCTATTAGCGCACGGAAAAGCGGTTACGAGATTCAGAGAGTTAGAAATGGAAGGTAACATCGGGTATGCCCCAAACCTCGAATGGAATGAGCCTTTTAGTAATAAGCAGGAGGACATTGACGCCTGCAATCGTGGGATGGGCTGGTTTATCGAATGGTTCTTTGATCCAGTCTTTAAAGGACGGTACCCGGAATTTATGCTGAATTGGTTTGAGAAAAAAGGCGTTTCCCTTACGCTTGAAGATGGCGACCTTGACGTTATTAGTCAGCCTATCGACTTTGTTGGAATCAATTACTACACAGGCAGCGTCGGAAGGTATAAAGAAAACGAGGATTTATTTGATTTAGAGAAAATCGATATCGGCTATGCTAAAACGGATATTGGCTGGAACGTATACGGAGAAGGCTTCTATAAGGTCCTCAGCAAATTAAAGGATCAGTATGGCGATGTTCCAATTTATATTACCGAAAACGGTGCCTGCTATAACGACGGCGTTGAAGATGGTCAGGTTAAAGATGAGCGTCGGATACAGTATTTAAAGCAGCATCTTACTTCGTTAAGTCGAAGTATAGAAGCAGGCGTGAACATTAAAGGCTACTTAACATGGTCTTTGCTTGATAACTTCGAGTGGGCAGAAGGCTATGATAAACGCTTCGGACTCGTCCACGTTAATTTCCGTACGCTAGAACGAACGAAGAAGGATAGCTATTATTGGTACAAGCAGACGATTGATAATGGTTGGTTTGATATGGAGTAGGATAGTTCCCCTCACCGTGTGGCGGTGGGGGGATTTTGGTTTACCGTAGAGTCTCATACTCTATATTAGTCGAATGATGGAAAAAAAGAGGAGGACCCTTAAGAGAAATCGAAATAGCAAGACGGAGGGATTGTATATGAACTATGCCGTATCGGTAACAGATACAACAAAAACAAATGAGATTGAAAAGAGCGGACTACAGCTATTAGCATTTCTTGATACATATGAGAGTGCGCTGCAAGAAATTACGACCGTTGAGGAGCCGGCAAGAGGGATTGTTTTCCACGATTTAGAATCAGCCACAAAGCTGTATTCGACGATTCCATTGCCCGCCTACACTTCGAGAGACTTGATCCACTTAACCCTATTACGAGACACGTGGAAGGATATTTATCTATCCACGGTAAAAGATGTGAAAGAGGCAGCGGATTATTATGAAAACCTTGAAATGGTCGATGTAGCAGAGCTTGTTGCCCATGAATTCACGCACCACGCTGACTTCTTCCATTCAGAATTCGATGATTGGGAAGAAGAGAATGCGAATGATATGTGGTTCGAAGAAGGGATTTGCTTCTACTTACCTCGAAAACTCTTAATGTCAGAAGAGCGATTTGAAAAAGTGATGAAGGTGGAGCGATTGTTAATTGACGCTCATAAAGAAAAGTATGGGGAATACACGCTAGACGCATTTGGAGAAGCGGGATATCGAGGTGGAGACGACTTTTCTTATTCGGCTGCGTTTTATGATTATTGGAGAAGTACGAATACAGTTGCTGAGCTAATTGATAGCTACTGCGAAGGCAATGTACGTGAGCTTATTCGCTTGTATCGCAAGTGGGTAGAAGGCGGAGAAAAAGGCCGCCTTCAGGATTACTTTATTAATAGGTTTGGACTTTCGGATGAAGTGGCAAAAGGGCTTTGGTTGAGGTGAGATAGAGTTGTAGTTTGGTTCGACATATTATGACGTAAAGCGGGTGGTGCCTGGCACCACCCGCTTTTCTCTTATAGTGCTTCACGTATAACTTTTTTATAGTAAGCGACTGATAACCCGCCGAAGATTGAATAAAGCAACGTATAGATTCCCGTAACGATCAGCATTGGCGTATACAATTCGGTTCCAAAGAAGAACCAGCCGGAACGAACGGCAAAGTAGCCGTGAAGAAGTCCAACAACAAGGGGGATGCCGAAGTTAACAAGCTGCTTGCCGCGGATGCCACGTGAGAGATCCGCTTGTGTGAAACCGAGTTTTCTAAGAACAGTATAATTCGGACGTTCTTCTTCTCCTTCATTCATTTGTTTAAAGTAGAGGATACATCCTGACGTGATCAGGAAGGTAAGTCCTAGAAATCCGACGATAAACATGATAAGACCCATGTTTTCCTTTTGCTCTTGAAAGGATTGATATTGAGAGCTTTTACCCTGGTCATGATCGAAGGAAAGTGACTGAAATAGCTCAGTTGCTTCTGGTAACGTTGACTGATTTACAAGGTTATATCCAAAATAGGTTAAAGGCTCATCTTGTATTTCTTCATCCATATCTTTTTGAAGAGAAGCAAAGGTCGTTTCATCCACTACAACCGTAGGTAGTCCACCATCAGAATAAGAATACGGGAGGATGTAGTCACTTTTCAATCCAAGATAATCTTGAGCTATTACCTTCTCTTTTCCTTCAATTTGAATGACGCCAGCGTTATCAAAACGAATGACGGATTCAAGAATTTTGCTAAATCCGGTAAAAACCGCTTCATTAGAAGACACATCTATTTCTTCAAGTGTTTGATCACTAATGACAGGTAACACCATTTCGGATGCATCAAAAGCCGTCCCAGACTGTTGTTTAGTAAGGATTTCTTCTGTCAAAACGGTCGCTTGAAGAACTTCCATTTCTTTGGTCGTGAAATCATAGCCTCTAGCCTTCAATTCCTTTTCAAACATAGCCGCATTTTGTTCCTCAGCAAGGGAGAAATGGTCCGGAATGTTTTGTTTCGATGTTTTTTCTGCAGAGTAATATGAAATATAGCTAAGTGAAGAAAGAGCGATCGCGAGTGCTGATACAGTCGTAATAATTGTAAGTAGAAGCGAGTTGGATTTCATTCGAAACATAATTGATGATAGAGAAAGTACATCATTAATGTTCAGATAGCCTTCTTTACGCTTCCGAATTAGGTTGGCGACGAATCGAATGGATCCTTTGTAGAAAAGATAAGTTCCCAAAATAACAGAGCCAAGTATAAAGGCCATCGCAAAGAGAAGTTCATTCATGTCTGAAAAGTCCCCATCAAACAGCCTGCTCGATACGTAATAACCTGCAATAATCAGAATGAGTCCAAGCACACCCAAGATGATTTCTCGAATGGAAATGTTCTTTATCCGTTCTTCAGATTTAGAGGTCACGTGGAACAGAGAGAGAATACTTTGTGCTTTAATAAAGATCCAGTTCGTTAGCAAAATGATACCGAAAATGGCGAAGAAAACAATCACTGTTTGCAGCAGGGCAGCAGAGGAAAAGTTCAGACTTGCCACCCCATCAATGCCAGTAGCTTTGAAGAGGATCATTTGGATCAGCTTGGAAAATGCAAATCCGACAAAAATACCTAAACTCATAGAGCCAATATAAATAAGTAAATTTTCTACGGTTAAGATTCGGAAGATGCGTCCTTTTGTCATACCAATTAATTGAAAAAGTCCAATTTCTTTTCCACGTCGCTTAATAAAAATGCTGTTTGCGTACACTAGAAAAACGGTTACGATTACGACAAGCATGATTGAAGCCGCTCGGATGGCGGCTGTCATTTTAGCTGAAGTTTCCATGTTTTCAACACCCGGGTCATATTGAAGAGTGACGAAAGAAAAGTAGAGTCCGACACTAAAGATCAGGGCAAAGACGTACAAATAATAGTTTTTCATGTTCTTCTTTAAGTTCTTCAGAATTATATGATTAATGTTCATACTGCACACCACCGAGCACGCCTTGAGTCTTCATGATGTCTTTTAGAAACGATTGACGTGATTCTGTTCCTTTATTGAGCTGCGTATAAATCCGCCCGTCGCGTATAAAGATAACGCGACTGCTGTAGCTAGCTGCAATGGGATCATGGGTTACCATTGCAATCGTAGCTTCGCGCGTTTCGTTTAAGTCGCTTAGCTTATTCAGAAGATCGGAAGCTGACTTTGAATCGAGTGCTCCAGTAGGCTCATCGGCGAAGATAATGCTTGGGTTATGAACGAAGGCTCGAGCGGCAGAAGTACGCTGCTTTTGTCCTCCTGATAGTTCATTTGGGTATTTATCCTGGAGATCATGAATGCCAAGCTCACCTGCAAGAGCCTCAAAAGCTGCAGTAGCCTCTTGTTTAGAAACTTTCGCAATCGATAGGGGAAGCAGGACGTTCTCTTTCACGGTTAACGTATCGAGTAGATTGTATTCTTGAAAAATAAAGCCAAGATGTCGTTTTCGAAATTCAGCGAGCTGCTTTTCTTTTTGCTTTGTCATTTCTTTTCCTTCAATTTTAATCGATCCGCCACTCACACGATCGATGGATGAAAGCACGTTTAGTAGTGTTGTTTTTCCAGACCCAGATGCCCCCATAATGCTTATAAATTCCCCGCGTTCGATCGAAACGTCGATACCCATTAATACTTCTTGCTTCAAAAACTTATTTCCATAGCTTTTTTGAATTTTACTTGCTTCAAGTACGGTAGTCATCCAATTCCTCCAATGTTTAAGTGATAGTTTCATTATAAAAAGGAGGCGCAACTCTTTCCCTCGATTCACCGAACAATAAGAGGAGGCATGTGACATTGTTGTCACATGCCTCGAATTTGTTCAAAGTAATTAAGTTCCGGAAAGGTAAGAGTGAAAGCTGTACCGCTCCCGGGCTCTGAATCGACCTCGATGGTAATCTTCAGATAGTCTGCAGCTTTTTTTACGAGATAAAGGCCTATTCCAGATGCTGCTGAATCATGATGATTGGAAGTCGACGTAAATCCTTTCTCAAAAATGCGAGGAAGATCACGATTCATAATCCCGCGTCCCTTGTCCTCAATGGTAAGGAAAGGTTTTTTTCCATTCCTGCCGCTTGTGATACGGATGTCACTGTTTTCGCTGTACTTAACAGCGTTTGTCAGTAGTTGACGAAGCATAAAGGAGAGCCACTTGGTGTCGCTAAGTATTTCACTGACAGGCAAGTCAAGATCAAAGCCAATTCGTCGCTGTTTGCACCATGTACGTAGTGGAGAAATTTCGTTGACCAGAATCTTTTGGAGGTCAACCCATTCGATATACAGATCATTTTCAATCGCTGGCATCCGCTTCTGGTGAAGCTGCTGATCAAGAAGAAAGTGGATGCGAAGCCATTCATATGTAAGCTGCTCATTTAGCTCTCGATCTTGGACGCGTTCAATCAGCAAATGAAGAGCTGTAAGCGGCGTTTTCACTTCATGAATCCAGGCGACAAGATCATCTTTCTCTACTTCGAGCTGGTGTTTCATATGATTGCTTTCGTTTCTAAGCTGCTCGATTTGATCTGTCGTGACATGCTCTACCACTTTTTCAAAAGGGGTGGTGGCCTGTGGAATACTTGTTAGATCATGGTTGTTATCCCGGTCTTCCAGCTCTTTGTAGAATTTCGTTTCCTTCACGAAACGTAATAGTAGAAAAAGAAAGAAGAGGAGAAGGGTTAAAAAGACAGCATATAGAACGGACGTGAACGGGATCGTCGGATCAATTAAGGTAATGAAAAGAAAAGCCCCTTCTATGAAAAGAAAGAAAGCAATCCAGCTACGGCGTTCCTTTAAAAATCTCCACATCATGATGTTTCCAAGGCCAAATAGCCCTGTCCTACTTTTGTTTGAATAGCGTCAGCAAGATCGATCTCCGCTAATTTTTTCCTTAGTCGGTTTACATTTACCGTGAGCGTATTGTCACTAACGAAACGCTGGTCGTCCCAAAGACGATTAATCAGTTCATCTCGGGTAACAATCTTGTTTTTACGTTCAATTAGCATAAGGAGAATGATCATTTCATTTTTTGTTAGCTCGATTGCCCTTTCGTCAAACGTCACCCGATTGCGCTCCGAATCAATGGTGGTACCGTTCCAGGTTTTAAGTGTATTCGTCTCAGTATTGTAATTGTATACGCGCCTGAGTATAGCCTGAATTTTTGCAACTAGAACATCAAAGTGGAAAGGCTTCTGGATAAAATCATCTGCCCCAAGGTTCATTGACATGACCATATCAGTTGGATGATCGCGAGAAGAGAGGAAGATGATCGGAACGTTTGAATGATCACGAATCATTCTGCACCAGTGAAAGCCGTCAAACTTTGGGAGTTGTATATCAATAATTGTTAGGTCAGGTTTCACTGTAGAAAATGTTTGCATCACCTCACTAAAATCGCTAATGCCATAGACCTCATATGACCATTGCTCGAGGCGCTCTTTGATTTCGTGGAATAGGGATGTATCATCTTCAATTAATAGAATCTTAAACATTGAATCACCACACTTTGCTTCGTCATCTATGTCGATTATAGCAAATAAATGGTAAATAAAAATAATAGAAATGAAAATGATCGATTCGACAAAAAAGAACAAAAACCGGGTGGTGACAGGCACTCACGACTAGCGTATCCTTAAAAAGGATGAAAATAGGAATTGGGGGAGTACGATGAGTTGGTTCAATCGAAATAAGAATGACATTAAGTGGACAGAGCTTGATGAAGAAACACGTGAAGAGATGCTGGCATTTACGGGTAAAAGGGATAAAGTTTATAAAAAGAAGTGGGAAAAGTTATCGACTAAGAAGTCACCTATTTCGTGGAACTGGGCAGCATTTTTCTTAAGCTTGTTTTGGTTTACATACCGTAAAATGAACGTATTTGCATACTTGTTCCTCGGTATTATCGTCATAGTGGACGTTTTATCGATTGTGTTTTTTAAGAAAGCACTACCAGGTTCAACGATAGCGCCTGCTTATATTGTATTGGCTCTATTTGGAAATAAGCTCTATTTTGATTTTGCGTTAAGCAAAGTAAAGAAGCTGAAAGACCTTTATCCTGATCGTGATGAGCGTCTTGCCGTGATTAAAAAGCGTGGAGGCGTGAGCTGGTTATATGCGCTTCTATTTGTGATCGTCATGATGATCTACGGTTTTGGAAGTGCGGCTCTAGAAGAGGAAGTTTACTATTCCTACATGGAACCTAAATTCACAGAAGCTGCTGAATTACAGGATTCAGGTGAATTAGATGAAGCGATGGGCATTTACAATGATATCGAAAATGACAACATACCTGTGTCATCCATTCACTTTAACAAAGCGCTTATATATGAAGAGCAAGGAGAATTTGAAAAAGCGTTAAGTGAGATGAATACATACATTGGATTAGAACCTGAGGATGAAGAAGCAATGGAAATTAAAGAAGAGATTGAGGCGAAAATGGAATAGAGGGAAGAGAGAGGGGTCAGGTGCGTACCTGACCCCCTTCGCGTACATTTGTCTTTTTCATTTACATATTTCTCCTCTTTTAATCAATAATAAGAAAAAACCGGATGATTAAAGGAGTGGGTAATATGGAGGAAGTAAACCAGCAAGTGTTACGAGAAGCCCATCAGGCATGCGGAGATATTGAAACCATTCGTCAGCAGTTGATAGATGCGAGGCAAAGGGGAGATTTGAATTTAGCTCAACAGGTTGAGCAAGAGTTAATTCGTGCCGAGCAAGTCGCCAGAGAGTGCCAAAGGAAGCTTCAACAAACTACAGCAGGAAGTCTTGAGGGCGAGCAAATTCTTCAGCAAATCACTCATGACTTAACGACGTGTGGTCAAACATTGCGCCAACAATAAGAAATTGAATCCATAAAAAGCGGCTGACATATGCCGGCCGCTTTAAAATTTTAAAAGATGTGAAGTGCTAATGCAAAAAAGTCTACCGACGCTGCTCTAAATCTTTCGCCGTCTGACTCGTCTGTACATCCTTTTCATTTTTTAATGTGCCAAACAGTACATCAACGAACGGAGTAGAAACACCGTACCAATAATTTTCGTTTTTATAATGATGCAAAATGTGCGTTTTCTTGATCCACTGCCCAAACCTTGTTTTGGGCTTAAACGGTCGATGGGCAATGTAATGTTTCCATTCGTAGACGAAGAACATAGCGAGCAATCCTGTGCTAAAGGAAAGTGTGAAAAGTAGAGATCCAGAAAGGACATAGAAGATCAAACAAAGGAGCAGCAAATTCGGAAAGCTATACCAGATCGGTAGGAATAATAATTTGAGATCATTCGGCATTTTGTGATGGTCGTAGTGCAACCGTTTAATAAGCTTAAGAAGTAATGGATTGTTAGGTGTTTTAATGTGAAACAAAAAGCGGTGTGTGAGGTATTCACTAAACATGTAGGTGACAATCCCAATGATGATAAACACAGGGACAAGGTGAGAGAGGGTCATTGTCAGTAAGGAGCCAAGAACGATGAGAAACAGGATAAACATGATCAAGATATCAAGGTGGAAGAAAAAATCACGATACAATCCTTTTGCTTTCAAGTTATATGCCCCCGTTCATTTTCGTTTTCCAGAGTTCCAGGCTCGTAGACATCATCTCTTTCGTCAGAAACTCTGCGTGATCAAGATCTCCTTTTAACGTAGCTTCGAGAAACTGCTCATAATAGTGCTTTGATGCTTGACGATGAGAAGGTTCTAGAAAGTATTTCTCAGCCATTTTGCCATAGATGTCTTGAAAACTATTAAGAATTAGAAGAAACATGGGATTATTGGAGAGCTCAGCAATGTTTTTCTGTAGATTCCAATCAAAATTAGCGTATGATTTCGGATCGTCTGTTAGTTCTTCAAGTGGAATGAAAAGCGAAATGATTTGGAGTCTGTGATGAAGAAGAGCATCCCGGACATAAGCAGGTGTTAACGTAATACGTAGCTCGAGCATGTAAACGATAAACTCATCAGGTATATCTTCGTGGTGCTGGAGGATGTTCACGATCGTCATTAAATTGCCATGCTTCCAGTAATCATTTACAATCGCTGGCGCACCTTTACGAATCGTAATCCACCCGTCTCGCTCCAGGCGCTGCAGAGCTTCACGAACGGTAGGGCGGCCGACTTGATAATGAGTAGCAAGTTCTCGTTCAGAAGGGAGCGGATCGTTAGTCGCCCATTCTTGTTCTAAAATAGAGTGTATGAGCTGTTTAGTGATTTTTTCGGACGATCGTTCTTTCATTGAGTGTGATCACCTCGATTCTGGTAAGACCAGAGTTTTTTTGGTAATACCATTATAATATAAGGGAAAGGGAAAATGCGGGTTTTTGTTTGAAAATTCTGTTTTGTAATTAATGATAGAATACAAAAAAACTCTACAAATGAAATTTTTGTAGAGTTTATCAAAAGAGGTATTCGATAGAAAGGGAAGTTGTCAACTATTTTCCATTTGATAAGAGGCATACGCCCCTATATCCTTGAGAGTGTTTTCCCACTGTTCTTGATCAACCAAATAAATATAAACGGGTTTCTTAGGGTCTTCTGTATATTCACTAATCCAAACGCCTTTTGATGAAGGGAGGAAGAAAATGATATTTTCTAGATAAATTTCTTCTTCAGGTGTCACGATGTTAAAGTTGGAGATGTTGAATAGAGTCCAGTCGAATTGTTTAAGGTCCTCTGTGAAACAGTTAAAACTAGTTTCTTCTGATGGTGTGAATTTAGATTTCTTTCTTACTTTATCTATTTTGTTAGGATTACTTAACAGATCAAATGATCGATCGCTAAGAGAAAATGGCTCTACTTTTTCATAGTTTTCGTATGTAATGCCGTAAAATGCTTTCATATGATCTGAAATCTCTTCGGAAGAGATCAAAGAAAACTCATGAATGATATCACGATCAATAATATGGGAGAGCCATTCGTCTCCTTCATAATGGTGGAGCATTAAAACAGCTTTTTGTGGAGCGTTTGAACAACGAATCATCCGTTTAGAAGTGACGTACTTCGTAAGAAAATCAGTTGTTTCTTTTGTAAGAGGATTTTCTCCTTTTGACTCTCGTTCTTCATCCCACATTTGCTTTAGAATTAGTTGTTTACTTGTTGCTTCTAAAATAGCAATCCATTCTTTCTCGGACTTTTCACCGATAGCCGACTCCGCTATTCCTTTAGCAACACTTTGATGGCCAATCGCACTAACCATAAGGGCTAGCTCTTCTGTTGTGCAGGTTAGTAGGTGGTTCATTTATATACCTCCAATTTTCATAAAAAAATGGCTTTTAAAGATCGGTAGATAACTTGATACACAATGATAGATAGTATGATTTGAATTATCAAAGCTGACAATAGGTAGATTTTTCTTAGGAACCAATTATATTTTGCGAATTTTGAATACCAATAATAACCAGAACCGATCGTTATTTTCATAGATAAATTCATTGCTTTATGAATTATATTACTAGGGTTTTGGACAAGGGTAGATAAGTAAAAATTCACCATAGTTCTTTCGAGTAATAGAATAGTGACCCCATACATAACTTGTATCCCTAATATATAGAATAATAAAATTCTGATAATTTCTATAAACTCATTCATTGTAAATCCCATTTTTTGCTCCATTTTTATTAATCAAATGATCAAGCTGTAACATATTAAACTGAATCTGCTTAGTGTTATAAGAATACTGCTTTCATCGATCTATATATAATTTGATAAATAACAATAGATAAAACCCCTTGAACAAAGAGTGCAATTGCAAAGAAGGTTTTTCTTAAAAACCAATTGTAATGTGCTACTTTTTTGTAAATAAAATAAGCAGAACCTGTTACTGACATGGATATAATATTTAATGTTTTCTCTAGAAAATTACTTGATTTTCTGTCTATATCAAAAACATATGTATTAATCATTATTCTTTCAAGTAAAAGAACACCCAGTCCAAACATAAATTGTATCCCTAATAGGTACAAGATTAATATTCTCGCTATTTCAATAAATTCTCTGATGGTAAATCCCAAAACGTTCACCTTCTTAAATATGTTTATTAATTAAACCAACTTGTAACAGATTTTCCAACTTTGTTTATCATACCATCAACACTTTCTCCTATCTCTTCTCCTAAATCTTTTATTTTATCACCATATTTCGAACTAACAATACCACCTACTAATCCGCCAATTGCACCTCCAACCACAATACCAACTGGTCCTCCAACGCTTCCAATAGTTGCACCGACCTTAGTGCCAACACCAATAGCAACAAAATTAGTGCCAAATCCGAAAAATGCTCTTCCAGCCTTTTCTGCAACACTCTTATTTGCATTTTCAGGAGCAGAAAATTCACCTAAATTAGATACTACAGAAATTCCTAAACCTACAATTGAAATCCCTTTAGCAGCTCCACTAAAGCCTTTTGCACTTGCAGTGTTTGCTAAAATATCTTTAGTCCCGGTTTTCATTCGATCTACGGTTCCTTTTAATAAATCTGACCCACTTAATTTATTAAAATTCTTAGGAAAGCCTGCAACATGCTTATAAAGGTGTGCTGGACTATCATATGAAGATACAAATTTATGCATCGGTTTCATGAATGGATTTGTAGGAGAAGAGGCTCTTGAAAAATCTAAGATTTTTTTTGCAAGAGGTGAACTATGGCCTCCTCTACTTGTCCAAGAGGGATCTGTTTTTACACTGAATTCATAGTTTCCTTTTATTCTATTCCAAATAGTTGGTTTGCTACCGAAATAATGAATATCTAATTTTCTTGATACTAAAAGTGTTGTTGCAGATGCTAAAGTTTGATAACCGACTAACAAGTTATCTCCAAAGCTCATTTGCTTATTGATGTAATCAAATGGAGACGTAAACATATTACCATAGCTTGCTAACTTTTGATTTGTTAGTTGGGATTGGAGACTATTGTAGCTTGATAAGTTATCTGACTGTTTGTCAGAATAACTATTGATGTTTATACTCCTGCCATTAAACATCTCCCGAACGTCTTCAATAAATGCTTTAATAGTATGCAAATCTTTCTCAACATTGTCTAATGCTTTCGTTTGAGCTTGATCGAATTTCATTAAATCTTCAACGGTTTGATCAGATTCTTTTAATGCTTTTAGGTATGTACTATGGAAACGATCATCATCTAACTTTGGAGCATAAATAATATCGCTTACGCCGCCAATAATTGCGTTTGTTTCAGTAACTAGTTGTGATGTATTGTTATTCGCTTTGTTCAATCCGTTGGTTAAATCATTTTCGATGAAGTCTTGTCTTATGAAACCTTTTTCGGAAGACTCAAGAGTCAGTTCAGCATCTTTTATTTGCGTAAGGGCATTTGAGTAACTCTCTAGAGCATAGGAAAAGGCTTCAAGAAGTAAAAAGTGGAAGTCTTGATAAAAAGAACGGACTGATTCACCACCCTTACCACCAAACGCATCATCTAAGTTAGCGAACTCTTTTATATTATCCATTAGACTTTGAAGTTGATCATTTTGAGTTGATAGTGCTTTTTCTAAATGATTGATATCAGATTGAAAAGACTCAGCATCTAAGACTTTCATAAACTCATATGCCTCCTATCGCAATTTAATGGACGAAGATAGTTGTTGATCAGTATTTTCCATATCTGATAGAGCTTTGCGGACAGATTCATTATTTGCCACAAGAACTTCTTTGTAAGAGTTACCTATTTCAGTTAGGAGCTGGTTCAGTTGATTCATTCGATCAACAACGTCTAATCTATTTTCTGTTGCAAGGTTATGTGGTACTTCTGTTTTAAGGGAATGCAGTGTTTTTTCAATTCTTGAAATGGATTGTTCTACTTCACCATATTTGATTCGTATCTCTTTACTCATTGAACGGATGTCCTTTCTTTTTCTTCGTTTTTAAGCCGTAGTTTTTCGTGGGAAATACTTGATTCTACCATTCCTATTTCTATACGCAGTCTCGTTATTTTGTCTTCTAATGTTGATTGGACTGAATTAAGTTGAGAAATCGATATATCGTTATAAGCTTCTTTCATGTCTTCACGGTTATTTTTAAAAGAATCTGCTAATGTACCGTGCCAGGTGGAAGGGGTCAATTCAGGATCGTCAACCATGTGTCGATTATGTATAAATTCATCCTGTATACTATCAAGATTTCTAGTACATGTTTCCAATCGGGCTAATTGTTCCCTTTTTTCAGTTAGGTCTGATTGTAATTGAAATAAATAGGACATTTGCGCTATCCCCTTTGTATGGTTGATAAGAAAAATCATACTCAAGCAGTAGTATATGGTACCAAATGGAAGGGTTCTGGTAAATAGGTTGTTCTACCTGTTCGTGAGACTGACGTACGGGGTACTTGTACCTATACCCGTTTTCTGATTCTTAGTAACCATATTTTTGTAAAAATGGTAATAGTGTTAATCGGTGGTTTTTATAGCTTCATAGAGTTTACGTAGCCTTCACTAACAGGTTTAATTATGAAAAGGAGTTAGATGTTAAATGGTTAGGGTGTTCGTTTATCGGGAAAGTACGGAGTAGACTCTGTTAAAGAATGTTCATACTTTTGCCATAACAAAAACGAGATTGGCGCTGTTATAATTAGGATAGAAGTCATGAATCAGTTCACCTAGAAAAGGAAAGAAGGAAAAATCATGAGCACAGAATCTGAATCTAAACTATTGTTTTCATTGAGCATTGTGCAGTTTATCCTATCTGCGTTAATACTTTTACTTCCGATTATGTATCTGATTACTCCTGAAGAGGAGAATTTACTATTATACGGCATTATGGGATTTGGCGTAATTAATTTACTTGCTGGTATTTCGAAACGTATCAAAGGGGAGCACCGTTCTGGTATGTTTTACTCCATCGCGGGAGTTGTCCTGTTTGCGATTGGTGTAAGCATGTTGATGTTTTAATAGATTCTTATAGTAGACAGACCTATTCTCATGTGAGAGTAGGTCTGTTTTTGTATGGAGTAAGGAGTACGTTTGGCTGTATCTTTTCATTAAGCGCAGGTGATTCGACAGGAAGTTACATAAAGCGGGTGGTGACAGGCACTCGTGGGTCTTATCTACTAAAAAAAGTATTTGAATATTTCGGAATATTATCTATAATCAAGGTGAAGGGTGGAAATATTTACAAGGGTATACAAGGGCGATTTGAAGGCATGTATTTCTTGCTTTTGAGGAGGTGATGAGAAAAGTGAATGGATACATAAAAGCCCCAGAATGTTTTGTCTTGGTGGACACATTCTGGGGCAGTTGTTGGCGTGCAAACCAACATTGATTTTAGTATACCCTGTATTCAAGCAGAGGGGAACCGTAATGGTGAATGCGAATGAATCTTATACCCGATTTAAAGGGACGGAAGGGAAAAGTAGGCATGGTCAATAACGAGGTAGAAATCTTAAATGACTATGAAATTAGTAAAACGACCAGGGCGATTGTAGTGGCGAAAGAGGTTGGGTTTAGTTCGAGAATTTATGATCGATGCGGTATATTTTTATCAACAACATCTCCAGTAGATTTAATTAGGCAGGCTTGTCTTGAAGCTGGGGTTACGTATGAAGGGCGAAGAAAGGCGGTTATCTATCATTTGAAGTACGAACAGCAGACGCCCATCATCGTTTCTAATTGGAATGCGATTTCGGTTTTTCCAACAGAGTCACCTGAAAGCATCGATTGCTGCTGGGTATTTTACCAGCATGTTAGAGATGTGTATGCGATCACGAAGAGTACTACAATGATTTTGTTTCAGGATGGTTTTGAGCTCCTGGTTCCTGTCTCAAAGGGCAGACTACAAAAGCAAATGGAGCGAATGGGGCGCTGGATTAGTCATTATTCGAATAATCCTGTTTATTGTTGAGAGCGTTGGAGGGGTCAGGCACGCGCCTGACCCCTTCCAGAGAAAAAGGTGGCAGTGGATGGTTTTGATCAGGATGGTTTGCTTGATGTGTTTCCTGGGGGAGGTTGTGATCCTTTATGGATCGCAGTGATGAGAGTTAATCAGGAACGCCTTGATGAAGATATAAAGAAAATGGTGAGAACGATGCGTTGGAAGTATTTCTTCAAAGGTATTCCTGAGGAAGAGTATGAAAAAGTGGAGGATTATGTTCACTTTGATTCGAAAGAGGCTGTCCTTCAATCAAGGAATCTATCAGAAGTGAGAGCTTTTCTGCAGAAAAAAATGAGATAGAAGCACGCGCCAACTCCATTACGAATTACTTGAAGGATTGAAACAAGTAAAACGAGAAGTAGTTAGTGTGATAGACCATGGTGTTGGAGGTGGAGGTAAATGGAAGATACAGTGTTCTGGATTATGATCGGCGGTGGTTTACTGTCCCTCATTGCCTGGGGATGGTATTATGGGTCACTCGGAAAACGAATTGCGAAAGAAGAAGAAAAGGCAGGACGAGATCTCACGTATGAAATCAATCCGTTTACGGGGAGTTCGCACGGTGTTGATTCGAAAAAGAAGCAGGATTGTAAATAAGGTGATACTCTGCTAAGTGCTTGGAGATTTTGGTTTGGTGATCAGTTTGTTCTTGATCCTCACTTATATTGAATTCCTGAAAAAGAAGGCGGGATTAAGTAGGAAATACAGATGGACAAGAGCGATGGGATCGATGATGTTATTTACTTGTCTCACTATCTATTTGTATTTGAAATAAAAGGAAGGAGTGAAAAAGCTGCGTTGTAGCGCAGCTTTTTTCTGTCGATTATTTTCATGTGGAAAGGGTGAACGAATAGTGGATTTGAAGCTAGCATTGGAAAAATTGAATTTGAACGATAGGCAAGGAGATCTTGATCACCTTATTAATAATATGCTTCAGCAAATCGGTAGTACAGATCCTGTTTTAAGAGATGAACTCATTTATACGACGTTTGGCAAACTGGTTATGATGGATTTCTTAAATGAAGAACAATTGACTCATCTATTGAACGTTTGTCTTGATCAAGATCACCTTTTTTATGAAATGGGAGAGCGAGGGACAGACTCGGTTTTCACACGTTCTTTCTCGGTTTTGGTGGTTGCACTTGTACTCGAAAAAGATCGCTCAAATCGTTTCCTGAAGAAAGAACAAATCGAAGCTTCGATAGAAGGAATTATACGTTATTTACAAGAAGAGCAGGATACGCGCGGGTTTGTAGCATCAAAGGGATGGGCGCATAGTATCGCTCACGGAGCTGATGCTCTTGCGGAAGTAATCAAACACCCGCTTTTTGATAGGGAGAAATCGGTTGAATGTCTTAATGTAATTCAAGAGTGTCTTTTCAAAGAAGGTACATATGTGGACGATGAGGACGAACGGCTTTTGTTTGCGATCGAGGCGCTTTTGGAGAAGGGAATGAAGGAGGAGGAGCTGAGTAATTGGGTGACGTCACTTAGTGACAATCTTGAAGCCCATTTTGAAGTGGAAAGGTATAGTGTGCAATTCTTTCATAAGAAGAAGAACGTACTAAGTTTCGTGAAAAGCTGTTATTTTAGGCTGTTGATCAGGGATACGTGTTCTAATGCGAGACGTGTAATTGAAGACGTCGTGGAGAAATGGACGAGGAAGATTTATTTAGGGGATTGAGTGAGGTGCATAAGCAGCGGTGTTACAACGATCTAAGCGTTATGGAATAAACCCTTAGAAAGGAGTAGTTTCAGTGCCAAAATCATTACCAGGAAAGCTAGCTTTGTTTGTACTGGGAGTAGTTGTTGTTCAGATCATAGTTTTTGTATGAATTAACACTTGGGGGGTAAAAGAATGATGGGAATCGGATTAACGATAGTACTGTTTATTGTCAGTCTGTTTATTCTATATGTCGTAATCGAAGCGGCTGTTAGAAAGGGGATTAATAGTTCTGTTATTGGTAAGTATCTCGAGGAAAAGCATGGTTTGAAAGAAGAGCAAAAACCGTCTTTTTTAGATCATGATCTGGATAGTGATGAGTGAGAGTTCGTTCAGAAAGTAGAAGTCAGCAAACAATAACACACAGGAAAAGGAGATGTTTCTCTCGATGAGAAACATCTCCTTTCTCCTTAATGCTTAAATTTCAATAATCTAAGTGCATTTAAAATAACGATTAAGGCTGCGCCGGTATCGCTTAATACAGCGATCCAAAGTGTGAGCCAGCCCGGGAAGATGAGGGCAAGCGCGATCACTTTAATAATGATCGAGAACCAGATGTTTTGTTTAATAATTCTTAATGCTTTTTGGCTTAACTTCATTGTATGTGGAAGTTGATCAAGGTTATCGGCCATAAGAATAATATCGGCTGTCTCCATCGCTGTGTCAGTTCCAGCGCCACCCATCGCAATGCCTAGGTCGGCAGTTGCAAGTGCAGGAGCGTCATTGATGCCATCTCCAACCATAGCTACCTTGTACCCTTCTTGTTGTAGCTTCTTAATGGCGGTTACTTTATCTTCAGGAAATAGCTCCGCAAAATAACGATTCACCTTTGCTTCTGAAGCAATTGTTTTGGCCGTTCCTTCATTATCTCCTGTTAGCATGACCGTTTGTTTGATGCCGCTTTGTTGTAATGCGTCTAAAGCCACGGCAGATGTATTTCGTATTGTATCAGAGACGGCAATCGTCCCAAGAATTCCTTGCTGTGTTCCGATAATGACGACGGTTTTACCGTTACGCTGCATTTCTTGTACATCTTTTTCTATTATTGTTAAAGGAACAGATAGTTCATCGAATAATTTTGGATTCCCAGCGTAATAGATCGTGCCATTGATTGTGGCTTGAACGCCTTTTCCAACGATAGTTCGAAACAGCTCACCATGCTGTGGTTGTAAGCCTTTATTGTTTGCATAGTTTACAATCGTTTTTGCAATCGGGTGAGTGGAATGGTTTTCTAATGTTAAGGCGATGGATAGTAATTCTTGTTCTGATCCGTTTGACGCCTTAATGTCGGAGACTTTCGGTTTACCTTCAGTTAATGTTCCTGTTTTATCAAATGCAATAGCGGTGATCGCACCTGCTTTTTCTAAAAACGTACCGCCTTTAATTAATACGCCATTCTTAGCAGCATTTCCAATTGCTGACACGATCGCAACAGGTGTTGAAATAACGAGTGCACATGGACAAGCGATAACTAGTAATTCAAGCCCTCGATAAAACCACTCTCCCCATGTTCCGATGCTGAGTAATGGTGGTAAAACCATTACGACTAAGGCGAGCACGAACACGATCGGTGTATAAATCGCTGCGAATTTATCGATAAAGGCTTCCGTGGGCGCTTTCTGTTCCTGTGCTTCTTCAACGAGATGAATAATTTTGGCGATCGTCGTATCGTCAGCTAACTTTGTAACTTTAATCTCAAGAGAGCCGTGTTCATTCATGGATCCAGCATAGACGGTATCGCCGATTCCTTTATCAACAGGAATTGATTCACCTGTAATCGGAGCCTGATTAACGCTTGATTCTCCTTGAATGATTTCCCCGTCCAATGGTAGTTTATCACCTGGTTTAACGACGATAGTTTCACCAACAGTAATACGCTCTACAGGTTTCTTCACCATTTCTGAACCAGCTTTAACCCAGGCTTCTGGAGGAGCTAGATCCATCAAGTTACGAATCGAATTTCTTGTTTGTTCAATGGATTTTGTTTGCAGGTAGTTTCCGATAGCAAACAGCCAAACCACGACAGCCCCTTCAAGCCATTCTCCGATTAACGCAGCGCCAATCGCAGCGGCAGACATGAGAACGTTCATGTCGAGTGAACGACTTTTAATTGCAAAGAAGGCACTTCTAACAGGTTTAATACCACTGATCACAATCGCAATGGCGTATAGAATGGTTGAAACGATTGAAGGGATGATCGTAAAAGAATTTATGAGCCCTAGTGCTATTAAACTACCAGAAACGATCATTGAAGCATTTTCATTATTCTTCTTAGTATGTGTTGATTTTTTAGTATCTGGAACCGCTTTGAATCCAATTTTGGAAACTTCTTTCATAATGCTTTCCTCTTGAGTAGAAGCGTCAATTTTCATTTTCCCCGTGGAAAAATTAACGCTCACTTCTTTAACGGTTGGCAAGGTGTTAA
Source organism: Pseudalkalibacillus sp. NRS-1564 (assembly GCF_050467905.1). Lineage (NCBI taxonomy): Bacteria > Bacillati > Bacillota > Bacilli > Caryophanales > Fictibacillaceae > Pseudalkalibacillus > Pseudalkalibacillus sp. NRS-1564. Next base: position 46,480 of record NZ_JBITPM010000002.1, read on the forward strand.
GGTGATTTTCGATACTTTTGGCACAGCTTCCGCAGTCCATTCCTTCAATATGAAATGTTCTATAATCCTTTTTCTGATTGATCGGTTCAACGGAATATCCAAGTTTTTTGATCTCTGCCTCAACCGGAGTAAAGGCATCTACAGAACTTGCAGCCACTTGCAGTTTTGCTGTACTGTAATTGACTTTTGCTTCAGTCAGGTTCTTTATTTTACTTAACGCTTTTTCAATGGTTTTCGCACAGGCAGGGCAATCCATTCCATGAACTTGATAAGTCTTTTTCTCCTCAGAAGTATCGGTGGAATAAGCGTCTGTTTTCTCTAGCTGTTGTTGTTCGCTACTGCAACAGCTTGTTTTTTTTGAGTTGGTGTCTTCAGTAACATCAGTGTTACTACTGCAACACTGATCCGCTTCTTGCTTGTATTCATTCTGAAGTGAAGAACTGCAGCAGCTTGCTTTTTCGATAGAAGAATCGCTGCTACATGTGTTTTTTTCTTCCTTATTATCGTTACAACATTTATCTGCCAAGGAAAGTCCTCCTAATCAACGTGACGTTCACAGCAAGCGACATCATTTTCAACATCATCTAGTATAAGATCGAACATCGTGAGTAGATCTCGAATTTGTTGGTTTCTTAAACTGTAGTAGCAATACTTTCCTTCATTTCGACCTACTATAATCCCGCAACCTTTCAAACAAGCAAGATGCTGTGAAATGTTTGACTGGTTTCCATTTACTTCTTGAACAATCTCAGAAACGGTTTTTTCAGCATCCTTTATGGTCTCAAGAATTTGAATTCGTGTTTTATTAGAAAACCCGTGAATAAGCTTTACTTTCATATCAATATCAAAAGTTTGCATATGTGCCCTCCTGACATATTAGTAAAAACGAATATGTATGTTCTCTATCATATTAGCAATCTCTAATATGTGTGTCAAACTAGTGTGAATTTTTTCGAAGTTAGACAGTGAAGGTGCAATAGGTGATGTCTATATGAAATAAGAGATTGAGATATTTGTATGATTTTGGAATAATTAAAAATGGTAGTCATTGCGAAGTAAAATGATATTTCATAAAAAGATGATAGTGTGAAGGAGTCATATAAACGATGAGATTGCTTACATCCAAAAAGGTGGCAGAGTTTGAACTTATTCAACAGGCTTTAATCAATGAAGGCTTACCAAAGTTATCAGATGACGCGGGTATCAAGAGGTTAGGGGAAGGTGCCTGGCACTGTGCGTATTTGATTGAGCGGGAGGGGCTTGTTCTTCGCATTCCGAAGAAAATAGCTTACGAGCGAGAGGTGATTTATAATCGTAAGGAATTAATAGCGGAGTATGCCGCGACAGAAGCATTTTACAAGCATGCTAATAAAGCGAAGAACGACATTTGCCCTAACTATTTTAAGTACAGCGTTAATGAAGAATTAACGTACACGCTTGAAACTTATGTAGGAAAATCAATTGATCTTAGCACCCAGACGATAGAAGATGCGAAAAGATACGGAAGAGAGTTAGGAGAGTTCTATCTTGCTCTTGAATCGTTCACTCCATCATTTAATGGAATCGGATATTTGCATCTTGACGAAAAAGGAGGATTAACGGGAGCGTATGGTCTAACTTCAAGTGAATTTCTACTTGAAGAAACAGAAGAGTATCGCGACGAGTTACATACGCTGATTGCAAGTCCCTATCAATTTGATAAAGAGAAAGTAAAGGAAAACGGGGGCGCGCTTATTTCTAATCGCTCGATTGATCGCGAATCTATTATTTTCACAAATCAAGATGCTTCACCAGAGAATCTCATTTTCACGAAAAGTGGCGTTAAAATGATCGATCCTTATCCTCTTCTAGCTACTGGAACGTCGCTTGCTGCTAATTATGTTTTCAACTATGAGACGTTATTTCCTACGTTTTATAACACAGAAAGGTATCGGAAAGGGGATTACCATCAACATGTTTCAAAGCTAAAAGGGAATGCAGAAGGGTTTAGGGAAGCGTATATCAGTAACTTGCACCAGAAGCAAGAAGCCCTACATGTTGAGGTGTTTTTAAAACTTCTAACGATGACGCATGATCATCTTCTTTTGTTGCAGAAAGCATCTCTCACTCGTGAAGAAGTGATTCGTTATGGGACGAAGGGTCAAATGGAGAAACGTTACTTGCTTTATTTGAAAGAGCTTGAGAAATATCCATACTTATAGGTAAGTTAATCAAAAGAGGTCAGACGATTCATTAGATGAATTGTCTGACCTCTTTGATAGAATGGTTATTTCGATTTCTCTTCGTTCTCATCCATGTTCCATGAATATCCTGATTTTCCCATATAGTAGAGAAATCCAGCAGACGATAGGATCGTTAGAATCGCAATGATTAATCCGATCATGGGCCCTCCTTTGAATATTGGTCTTTACTTTCTTTGTGCAATAATTGAGTTTGCGATTTCTACCATGTCTTCCTTCGTGAATGGAGATTCTTCTCCTGATGGTGTGAATCCAGTCACTTTGTATAGCGCATTTTCGTTTTTACTTAGCCACGTGATCGTTAAGAGGTGACCATCTTCAGCTTCTGAGTATGTGCCATTAACATCTTGATCAAGTTCCTCGTTCGTTTCCCCTATAGAGGTATCGATTCCCTTTTGGTTCTTGATCATAACGTTTAGGCGTTTATCATCTTCTCCATAATAAATATCCATTCCATATGCTCTAATTCCGTTTCAGCTACAGCCTCTACATCATTGACTTCTAATGGGAATTTCTCCATATCGGGTACGGTAATTTCGCTTCTAAAATCTTCAGGAAGTTTCTCCACTTCAGTCTTAACCTCAGGGTAATTCTCTTGAAGGGAGTCTAGATGATTTTCAGTAGACCCTTCTTCCTGTCCACCGCAGGCTGCGAGGATAAGTATTAATCCGAATAGAACTGATGCTAATTTCAATTTCATATGTATCCCTCCTATTCTGTACTACGAAATACGCTAGGAAAAGTTTCAGATTAATGCCATTTGTTAGGTTTAATGGTATTGAATTGGGATTTTCATAAATAGAAGAAAATATCTCTTCACTACAAAAACCTCGCTCATCTTTTCATGATAGCGAGGTTTTTTAGTTCACATTAGTCTATTATTCTCTTAAGCCAATAAACGCTCATAAATAACTTCTTTCGTCTCTAAATCAATAGCGTCTACTTTAATTTTCACTACCTGGTTATCATCATTCTTCTTAGCGCCCCAGAGACGTATGTAGTTATTACTATTATGATCTAGGAAATTCACCTGAACGGTTCTAACATCCCCGATTTCTACTTGTTTGTCCTCAATCCAACACTCTTGAAAGACCATTGTTTCTTGGGGTTGGCTTAATAGGTAGTCATGCATGAACTTTTCAAACTCAGGAAAATTCATCTTTTGATCTTCAATACAAACCTTGTTAAATTCATCGCGATCCGTAATATGGTAATTTGCTTTTGATTCGTTATTCATTGTAATTCCTCCTCGTAAACACGGTTGATAGATAGTTATTTCCCCGAAAAAGATCTAGGTAAAACATCGAGAAAAGGAAAGATTCTGATCGGTTGGGAGGAAAAGTTTACAACCATCTTTGCGAATGTAGGGTGGTGAAATAATAGTGATTTGAAATTTTGGAAAAGAAGGGATTGTGAAATGGTCAGCGAATGTATGAAATGCTGATGGAAAGAGGTGAGTGGCATGGATAAAAAAGTGATGAGAAATGAGTATATACGGTAGTGAAAAATGTAAAGAAGGAATGATGGAATTGATTAGAAGGTATCAAGTGATTGACCGATTTCCAACCAGCGACGAATATGTACGGTTGTGTTTATCAGTCGGTTGGAATAATATGAATTTTTCTGTAGCGGAAAAGGCGGTTCGTCAATCTATTTATGCGACGGCGGTATCTTATGGAGATGAAGTTATTGGCATGGCACGTATCGTTGGTGATGAGGCGATGTATTTTTATATTCAGGATTTCGTCGTTCACCCTCTGCATCAGGGGAAGGGAGTAGGGAAAATGTTAATGAACCAGCTTTTCTCCTATTTGAAGGAACATGCTCCTACGCAAGCCTTCATCGGTCTTTTTGCAACAGAGGAGGGAAGTCACTTATATAAGCAGTTTGGCTTTGAACAACCGGGTGATATGAATGGAATGTTTCGCTTAACCCCTATTGAATCATAATGCACCTAGACGGTGGCGGTGTCTTCGATAAGAGGATATCGTCACTTTTTAATGGTAATATTTGAAACTTTATAGGGGTTCCACACGTAATTAAACAAAAGGGGGAATGGAAATGACAGCATTTATTGTAATATTACTCGTTATTGCATTTATCGCATCTGGCTTTTCAAAATCGTCGTCAACGCGACGTTCTCCAGGTGGAACGGATCATTCAAGCTATTATAGTGGTGGGCATCAAAGCTCAGGATGCGATAGCTTCGGTGGAGATGGTGGGGGATGCGGTGGTGGTGAGTAATCAGGAAGCTTAGTTGTTGAGGTGAGAGAATGTTGAAAGGAATCAAACGTATATTGGCGCTCATAACGCTAGCTTTAGCGGTAGCTGCTTTCGTGAAGGGTAATGTTGAAATGCTTGCCCCTATGCTCCTTTCTCTGGGTCTTTTTATGGCTGTTTTAGGGATTGAAGAGCGTGGAGAAAGGCGAAGAAAGAAAGCTGGAGTAATTTTTTTAGTGTCAGCTCTGATCATTCTGACTTCTGTTTATATCTTTTAAGGATGTGTGAAAAGGTCATTTCAAAAGGAGGGATTGTCATGAGTTCTCATTTTCGTGTAAAGCCTAGTAAAGTTAGTTCCATGATCGGAATGATTGCTGGCTTTATTTTTGTAATTATCGGTATTGCATTTGTTTCGCAAATAGGCGCATTCGGTATTGTTTGGACTGTGTTTGCGATCCTTATCACGGGATACCATGCCCTGAATGTTTTTAGTAAAAATGGTGTTTCAACGTATCAAGCTGATGTTGATCGTGACGATGATAAGGGTGCGGCTTCCGATCAAGACTACGAGTCGAAAATACGTCAACTTCATCGTTTGAAGGAAGATCACATCATTACGGACGAAGAGTACCAAAAAAAGAAAGCAGAACTCTTGAATCGTAAGTGGTAGAATAAGAGTAGCGAATGAAATACATAAGAGACATGAAGGTTGCTTGCCATGTTGAAAGGAGCACCATGTGAAGACAGAGATCATAAAGTTAACGAAACCAACTGCTCAATTTGTTGAAGTCCTGAATCGGTGGGAAAATGATCGAGAATTGATTCCGCTGATTCGCCCGAATAAAAGCAGGGAGGAATTAGAGCGGCGCGAGACGATCACTCTTGAGGGAGTGAGGGAGCGTCTTACGTATCAGCAGATATTCCAGATCTTTGTGAATCACGAGATGATCGGAGAAATGAATTACATGGTGGATCCTCCACACCTTTTGAAGCAAGAACCAGGAACGGCATGGATTGGAATTACGATTGGCGAACCTGAAGGTAGAGGCAAAGGAATTGGATATGAAGCGATCCAACATTTAGAAGAGCAAATTTACCAGCAGGGTTTTAATCGTATTGAATTAGGCGTGTTTGAGTTCAATACGAATGCGCAAAAGCTCTATCGAAAGCTTGGATACGAAGAGATTGGCAGGTTAGAAGATTTCACCTACTGGCAAGGAAAAATGTGGTCAGATATTCGAATGGAAAAGTATTTATAAGAAAGCGCCGATCAATTAGTGGTCGGCGCATTTTTTGATTACGGCGGGCCCAGGTACGTATCTGACCCCGTTCTGCTTATAATATAACCACACCAATGATGATAAACGCTATAGAAAGAAATTTTCTTCTTGTAGTTTTTTCGTTGAATAAGATGAGACCGGCTATGGTTGTGCCGACGATAGAACCACCGGACCAGATCGCGTATGCCAGGCCAATTTCGATGGATTGGACAGAAAGAGTGAGAAAGTAGATGCATAGCCCGAACAACACAAATGAGGCGAGGCCTGGAATTTTGCGCGTGAAACCAGCTGATAGCTTTACGGCGATACTGCCAATTATCGAAAATGCGAGTGCTAAAATTAAGAAAATCATATCGTTTCCTTCCTTTTTTCTTTATAGCGAGACTTTGTATTTAAGCCAACGATGCCAATCACAATGAGAAAAATGGCGAGAACTTTTGAGGGTGAAGTAGACTCTTGAAAGAGTAGAATCCCAGCCACGGCAATGATCACCGTACCTCCCCCAGACCAAAGTGCGTTAATGATACCCAATTCGTGCTCTTTCGTTAAAAAAATATAAAAGAGGATTGCGATAGCATAACTCAAGATCACTATTAAGCTTGGTCCCCACTGGGTAAATCCATTACTGTATTTCATGAATGTCGCCCCGATCACTTCAAATACAATAGCGATACTAAGCCAAGTATAAGCGCTTTTCATTGTTATCCCCCAGTTCTTGATCATATTCTAATTCTAGAATAACGTGTGATCGAGGAGAGTTGGTAATATCAATAAATGATGGATCGATAACTTCAGGTTATAATATAGGGGAGAATCATATGAAAGAGGAGAGTGTTTATCTTGCTTCCGAAGTTAGCCTACTTTATTAAAATTGCTGACGAGAGAAGTTTCACTCGCGCAGCAAAAGCTTTATTTGTTTCCCAGCCGGCTCTCAGTAAACAGATGAAGAAGCTTGAAGAGGAGCTTGGTTTTTCTCTTTTTAACCGATCAATTAAAGGAGTAGAGTTGACTTCAAAAGGTCAAGCTTTTTACGAAGATATTAAACCGCTGTTAACGCAGATTAATCAGACGGTCGATCGCTATAAGAAATTTGATCAGATACGATTTGGCTCGACACCGATCTTAAGCACCTATTTTTTGCCTGGATACTATGAGCAGCTTCAGTATTCGAATGTTCATGTTACGGCTATTCGAGAAGATAGTTTGGATTTGGTGCCGCTGTTAGAATCTCATGAAATTGATGCGGCGATTGTTCAGAATACCTCAGCGATTGAAGGGATGTATTCAACATTTTTATTTTCTGAACCTTTTGTTGCGGCTGTACCGGTTTCTCTTTCATTAGCGAATAAGAAAGAAGTGACCCTAGAAGAATGTTCCCGGTATACGCAAATCATCCCTCCTACCGGCCATCTTTCTGAGCAGGTAAGAGGGCTATTGAATGACCATTTATTTGAGGGAGACGTGTTAGAAACGCACTATCTCGGGATGGGGGGACTTGTGTCGCTTGGAATCGGGATTGCCTATCTTCCGAAAATGATGGGAGAGGCGATTGAACAGAAAGGAGTTGTTTTTCTGCCTATAAAAGGAGAGGCGCTTAGTAGAGATATGCATCTTCATACGAACAGCCCGGCTCTTCTTTCTCTTTTATCAACATCATTTGAACGGCGTTAACGTTCGAGTGGCAATGAAATGGTAACAACGGTTCCTTCGCCAACAGAACTATTAAACAGAATGGTCCCCTTGTGTTCGTGAATGATTTTATAACAGACGACTAGTCCAAGGCCAGTACCAGTATCTTTATTCGAAAAGAATGGCTCCCCAAGTCGGTCTAATCGTTCTTTCGGAATGCCTACGCCTTTATCAGCAATTTTGATGATCAGGTGCGTATCGGAGTTGCACGTCGTGATAGAGAGTTGCCCTCCATCTGGCATCGATTCAATACCGTTTTTGATAATGTTCATAAGGACCTGGGTCATTTGATTTTTCTCACAGCGCATCATGAGGGATGGCATATGGAAAGTCGTCTTCACATCGACATTGTTTAATAAAAGCTCTGGCTCCATGAGTGAGACGACGTTACGGGTTAGCGTCATAATATCAGTTTGTTGGTACGTAACGGCCTGTGGTCGCGCGAGTGATAGGAATTCATTGATGATTGATTCAATCCGATCCATTTCAGATAACATCAGATGCAATATATCATTATGGATCCGATCTTTGTACAGCTGAATAAATCCTTTTACCGATGTTAATGGATTGCGAACTTCATGAGCGACAGCTGCTGCTAGCTGTCCGATTGCAGAGAGCTTTTCTGAACGAAGGAGAAGCTCTTCTGTTCTCTTACGATCGCGTATATCTCTTGTAATAGCGGACATTGCCATGATATTCCCCTCATGGTCTTTAATCGGTGAATAGGTAATGCTTACGTCGATTAGCGTTCCATCCTTTTTCTTCCTTACCGTTTCGAAATCCACAACACCGTCACCGTCAGTAACAGCTTCTATGATCTGATCAGCCTCTTCTTTATTGTCATCAGGGTAGATGTCATAAAGATGACTTGTCATGTTCTCATCTTTATAGCCGTAAAGTCGCTGGAAAGCGGGATTTACTTTAATGATTTCTTTATCAAGGTTACTAACCGATATAGCATCAGCATTATTTGTGAAAATGGAGGCAATAAGCTCCTGTGTTTCAACAAGTTCCTTTTCCACCTCTCTGCGTGCTGAAATATCCCTTCCAATAGCGATTAGATATTTCCGATCACCATCAGCGTTGTACGTTGGGGCTTTAATAATTTCAAATGTGCCTGTCTCTCCATTAGCTAGTTCAAGCTCATATTCGTATTCCACCTTTTTTTCTTCTTCCCAGGCAATCCAATCTGTTTTTGCATTGTTCTTAAGTAGATGGTGAGCATCAACGCTTCTGCATTTTAACTCATCACACGTTTTTCCTTTATATGCTCCCTCTTCGATTCCAAATATTAATTTCGCATACGCATTCATTTCAAGAATTCTTCCTTGTTTATCTTTAAAAATAATGAATTCAGGTATGGAGTCAATGAGCGAGCGCAATTGTTCTGCTTGATCAATTGTATCGAACTGAGCATTTTTGAACTCAGTGATGTCTTTTACGATTTTATAAGCACCGCGGAAGTGTCCATTTGTATGAATGGGAATGGTTTTGATCATAAGGTGAACCTTATTGCGGTAAATGTCATACGCCTCAATTTCGTAAGAGCGTTGATCTCCATATAAGGCTAATTCGAAATGTCTACCGATCTTAACAATTGCTTCCTCATTTACCACATGCTGAGGTGCTTTGATCAGGTCTTCCAATGAATAGCCAAGCATTCTGTGAAGGGCTTGATTGATTAGGGTTAGCTTTAAGTGTTGATCAACAAAAGCAATCCCATCAGGGTTTTCATCAATTAATGAGTGAAACCGCTGTTCAAGCTCTTCGGTAGGAATGCTTTCATTGTTATCTGAAGGTTCACCGGTAACTTCCTTGTAGAGAGCCTCTTTATCCTCAATAATGACAAGTGTCACATGGTTCGAATCTATTGGGGAGAAACGAATCGCTTCCTTCGTAAAAGGGAGAGGGAGTTCAATAAATTTTCCCGGCTCCATTGTAAAAGCTCGATCGAGGTGTGCTTGGATTTGGTTCTGTTCGATTGATAAAATACTTTCAATGCACTGTATGGATTCTGTTTTTTCATAAGAGGAGAATCTTGAAATCGCATACTCATTACGATGGACGATGCCCCCGTTCCGATCAAGAACCACGAGGGGCAGAGGAATGGCATCGTAATGGGCGTAATAGGAAGCAGTATTCATAAATGTAACCCTCCAGATCTCGTAAACTATTTTACTATTATAACAAATGAAAAGGGGAGGGGGGTCAGGTACGTACCTGCCCCCCTCCCCTTTATTAAAATGTTATCAAATTCACATTGCTGTTTATCACATAACACTGTATGATACATAGTATATATGGTGTATGACACACAGTAAGAAGGTTGGTGAGGGTGTGACGTTATTAAATTCATTCATAACGGAGCTCAGAAGAGGCACGTTAACGCTTGCGGTCCTAAGTCAATTAAGAACTCCTCAATATGGCTATTCTCTCGTTCAATCGCTTGACAAATCAGGCATATCCATTGAACAGAGCACGCTGTACCCTCTGCTTCGGAGGTTAGAGAAGCAGGAGATGGTGATGAGCAGTTGGGATACAACGGAAAGCAGACCGCGTAAGTATTATGTATTAAGTGAGTATGGAAGAGAAATTTTCGAACAGCTGAAACTAGAGTGGGAGAAAACATCGAGCGAATTAGCTACCTTGTTGAAGGGGGAGGACGAACGTGAATCTGATTGAGGTTTACATTGGTGAAGTGACGAGAAGACTTCCTGAATCCATTCGGGAGGACATTGAACTTGAATTAAGATCAACAATTGGGGATATGCTGCCGTATGATCCTTCAGAAGAAGAAGTGAAGAGCGCCCTTAATGAACTTGGGAGCCCGGTACAAATGGCGAATGGATTTCGGGATTGGCCAATGCATCTCATTGGTCCTCAATATTTTGAGCTTTACATGAAGATTATCAAGATGGTGCTACCTATTTCGCTCGTTGTCACATTTATCACATTTATGACGATTAATGTGATCGACTACAATGGCACTGGGTCGCTTGGAGACGTCTTTTTTAATCTGATGGGTGATGCTATTGGAGGCCTATGGAATACCGCAATCCAAACGTTGTTTTGGATTACCCTCATTTTTGTGATTTTGGAACGGACCGATATAAATATAAACCGAGCGCTAAAGGGATGGTCAGCGGATGAATTAGAGAAGGTAACCTCTGTGCCCAAAAAGAAGAAAGTTGCGAAATCGGAGCTATTCGCCGACCTTCTCTTTGCGGCAGTTTGGGCAACGCTTTATTTTAACGCAGACAACTTACTTGGCATCATTCGAAACGGTAAGTTGGATGTGCCTTTCTTTAATAATGATGTGCTTTTATCTTACTGGCCACTTGTAAGTCTGACTCTTCTAACGACGGTGCTGCTAGCTTTATATAAAGTGATTGTTGGCTATTGGACGAAGCGTTTAGCGATTGCTAATGCTATTCATCATGTCTTTGCGACGACAGTGATCGTGATTATGTTATTAAATGATCAGCTGATTCATCCAGATCTAACGAACCTATTGTCTCTTTCAGAAACGTATCAAAATATGATTCTTGCAGCAATTGGGCTATTCTTTATTCTGAGTACCGGCATGGATATTGTAAAAGGATTTTGGAAAGCGAACTTGTAAGTTTAGTGCTTTTTTCTTGGAATATTTAAAAATAGTGCTAGAAATGCAAGGGTTTAATTAACTGAAAAAAATAAATTTTAATAGAATCGCAGGAATTGCGATTCTTTTTTTCATGATGTAAACCCTTTATTACCAAGGGTTTGAAGGATTTATCTATCAAATAGAACCGTCTGTTTCATAATTAACAGAAAAATTTTTTAAACGTTTCCATTGATTTATGAAATAATAATTCCTATAATGAAGAAAGTTGGAAGGGTTTTCAATGGAATTAATGTAAACCCTTTATTTTAGAAGAGGTGGGAGTTATCATGGAAATCTACTTATTAGCAATAACACTCATATCAATTGCAATCGTAATTGTAGGAGTTTCTGTATTTCAGTGGCATGCTTTCATTGGTTTAACTGTAGCGGCTTTATTCCTGGCAGTCATGTCGGGCATGGAATGGGTCGATATTATAGGTTCATATGAAGCGGGTGTTGGTGGCGTACTTGGTCACTTAGTTGGTATTCTAGCACTTGGTACGATTCTAGGAAAACTGCTGTCTGAATCCGGTGCAGGGTTGCAGATTGCGAATTTCTTTATTCGCGTCTTTGGAGAGAAAAAGTTGCCGTGGGCGATGTTCTTCTCAGGATTTATTATCGGAATTCCAGTATTCTTTGAAGTTGGTATTTTAATTCTATTACCACTCGTTATTTCGATTCAAAAGGCAACGAAGAAAAACATTTTATTGATTGCGCTACCAGCTGTAGCGGGTTTGTCGATTGTGCACGGATTGATTCCGCCGCATCCGGGTGCCGTTGCTGCGATTGGTATTTATGAAGCGGATCTTGGTAAAGTTCTATTGTATTCACTAGTTATAGCGCTTCCAGCTGGTATTCTTGGTGGTCCGGTATTTGCCAAATGGATTAACAAGCGCGTAGTTCCTGTAGGTGAGCCTGATTTGATCAAAGTGGAAGATCAGCAGGATCCATCTAAACTACCTGGTACAGGCATTTCATTTACAACAATCATTATGCCGGTGTTTTTACTTGTTCTAGGTACGTTCGCTCCGTTCCTACCGTTACCAGGTAGTGCGGAAGGGATTTTAGAATTTATCGGTAGCCCACTTGTGGCACTGTTATTATCTTGTTTCTTTGCATTCTATTTCCTTGGCTTCCGTCAGGGATTAGACAAAAAACAAATTAAAAAATACGTAGAAGAATGTATTCTACCTGTTGGATCAATCATCTTGATCATCGGTGCAGGTGGTGGCTTTAAACAGATTTTGATCGATAGCGGAATTGGAACGATTATCGGGAATCTTTCTCAAGATCTTTCGTTATCACCGCTCGTTCTTGCCTTTATGATTGCAGGTCTTATTCGAATTGCTACAGGTTCCGCAACTGTTGCCTTAACAACAGCGGCTGGAATTGTGTCACCGATCATCGCAACGATGTCAGGTGTCAATCTAGAATTGCTCGTTATTGTTACAGGTGCAGGTTCACTTATGTTCTCGCATGTAAACGATGCTGGTTTCTGGATGGTTAAAGAATATCTAGGCTTAACCGTTAAAGAAACGTTTAAAACGTGGACTGTGCTGGAAACCGTGCTTTCCTTTGCAGCATTTGGCGGAGCATTAATTCTGAACATGTTTGTATAAAAGCGAGAGGGGGTCAGGCACGTGCCTGACCCCCTCTTTTTTTCATTCCAGCATAAAACGCTCCTATTTAGGAAATGTTAACCATATCAAATACGATAGGGTACATGATGGGATGTTGAATGAAGTGAAGAATAAGATGATTGAACTTCATACTTCAATCGAAAAATTAAACGATGGATATAGCACCCTTTGGAAAGAAGAAATGTTTCTTGCCTGGCAATGGTGGTTGAACGTTTTACTTCTTGTAGGACCGTGGGTTATTTGGCTGATTCTACGAAAAAAGGAAAGCACGAACCGTTTATTATTAGCAGGATTATTTGTTTATGTGATTACATCAACGCTGGATTCGATGGGCGTTGCTTATGGTCTATGGTTTTATTTGTATACACCGCTACCGTACATACATACGTTTTTTATGCCATGGGATTTAAGTTCTTTCCCAGTTATGGTTATGTTGCTTATTCAATACAAACCAAACTTCAGTCCACTATTGAAGGCGGTGTTCTTTTCGCTAATTTGTGCGTTTGTATTCGAGCCGTTATTTATTAAATTAGACGTATATGTTCCTCTTAAATGGGAGTTATATTATGGGGTGCCAGTCTACATTATCATTTATCTTATTGCCCACCGTGTTAGTAGGAGAGGTAATTTCCACGAGTTAGAATAGAAAAGGGGGAGCAGGTACGAACCTGCTCCCCCTTTTTTTGGATTCTATTACTCGTTACAGTTATTTTCTTGGTCTTTTATTTCTGATGTTTCACATTCGATTTGAATGGTAGTGTGCGAGAGGTCAAATTGATCATGTAGTTTTTGCCCAGCGATCTTAAGCATTTGATCTCGATTTACCCCCTGGTTAACCACAAGGTGACAGGTGAAAGATGGAAAGTCGGAGGTAATGTTCCAAATATGCAAATCGTGAATAGAATTCACCCCATCGATTTCAACTAGCGCTTTTTTCACTTTTTGAAGATCGATATTAGAAGGGGTTCCTTCCATTAATACGTGGAAAGAGTCCTTCGTGACTCGGATCCCGCTAATTAAAACGAGTATAGCGACAATCGCACTCGCAATTGGATCGGCGTAATTCCAGCCTATGAACATGATGAGCAATGCGGCAATGATTGCGCCGATTGATCCAAGTAAATCACCTAATACATGGAGAAAAGCACTTCGTAAATTGAGATTCTCAGAAGTGTCTCCTTTCATAAGGATCCAAGCTACGAGAATATTGACGATCAGGCCAATGGCAGCTATAACGAGCATACCTGTACTTGCTACATCCGGTGGATCGATAAAACGATTAATGGATTCCCACAAAATATAGAAGGAAATCGCAATAAGCGCAATCCCGTTTAAGAACGCCGCAAGAATCTCAAATCGCTTGTATCCATATGTTTTCTCAGTATCAGATTTTTTCTCACCGAGTTTAAAGGCAAGTAAGCTCATACCTAGTGCAACGGCATCGCTAAGCATATGTCCTGCATCAGATAAGAGTGCGAGACTGTTGGTAATGATCCCGCCAACAACCTCTAGAATCATAAAAGTGGCGATAAGTATAAAACTAATGAGTAGTGCTTTTTTGTTTGCTGAATGAGTGTGTCCGTGATCATGGGAATGATTATGCCCCATCGTAATGCCTCCAATCGATTACCAATAAAACGTCATACATGAGTATATGTTCATATATTGATTATACCACTAATGACTGTGGTTTTAAACGTCTTTTGAAGGGGTCAGGCTCGGGCCTGACCCCTTCAAAAGACAACTGTCTCTATTATGCGGATTTTCGTTCTATTAGTATGTATCAAATGATCAAAATAGGGGACTTTAATGTGATAGAGGAGCGTGGTGATGGTGTCAAAGGACAAGGGAATTCTTTATTTGATTTGGATAGTGACTGCAGGACTTTTATTTAAATATATCCCTAGAAATAAAATTCGACACGGTCTTGTGATTATGCTCTTTAAGCATGTTGTGACATGGTTTTTTGGTTTACTTGTCGTAGAGAAAGGGTTAATTCAGTATCCAGTGCGATTCTTTCGAAAGGCAAATCGCACAAGTTTTACGTTCGAATACTTTGTTTATCCTGCTTTTTGTGCCATTTTCAATTTGAATTACCCGGAGAGCAGAAATAAATTCATACAGCTTCTCTATTATCTTTTTCACGTTGGCATTATTACCACAGGAGAAGTGATCGCGGAGAAATATACGAATCTGATAAAGTATGTTAAGTGGAAGTGGTACTGGAGTTTCATCACGCTTTCGCTTACGAATTTTAGTTCTCGCGTGTTCTATCGTTGGTTTTATAAAGATGAGTTTAAGGTAAAGGAATCAAAATGAATAATCATTTTTGGCTTCCTCATTTTGGAGGCTTTTTTTGTGCAAAAAGATGAAGATAAAAATTCATATAAGCATCAGTTTTAAGAAAGAGTTTGTACATACTTTTTCTCAAAAAGACAGGCTTATATTTACTGTCTCCCATATGGTATCTTTCTTATGACCAATCTGAAGTAAGAAGGGTGTTACGATGAGCAAAAATATAAAATTAGAACGTCCCAAAATTCCGACTATCTTGGAAGAAGGTCATTTTCGTGCGATTTATAATGATGAAGACTTAACGCTAATGAATTGCGAGATTATAGGTGAAGCGGTAGACGACGTTGAGCTTGACCGTGTGATCTTATCGAAAGTGGTGTTCAGAAACGTTACATTTACAAACGCCACGTTTCCTCAAATTGACATGATTGATGTTATATTCGATAATTGTAACCTTTCCAATGTGAACTTCACTGAAGGCATCATTCATCGCGTGAAGTTCACGGACTGCAAGTTAATGGGTGCTGATTTCTCGGAAGCAAACCTTGGAAACGTTACGTTTGAGAATTGTATGGCAAATTTCAGTAGCTATGTGGATACCAGGCTGAAACAAGTGAAATTTGAAGATACGTCTTTGCAAAGCGCGAACTATCATGGCTGTCAGTTTACAAAGACAATTTTCAACAGGTGTGACGCAAACGATGTGAATTTCGTACAAACGCTCTTAAAGGGTGTCGATCTTAGCACGTGTACATTTGAACGCCTTCATGTTGATTTGGAAAGCCTAGATGGATGTGAAGTTTCACAGGATCAGGCGATTGGGTTTGCGAAGTTGTTAGGATTGAAGGTAGTTGAATAGCGGGAGGGGGACAGGCGCGTGCCTGTCCCCCGCTGCGTTACTTCATAAAAGAAGTGATTGAGGAATTGGCGAATATTTGAAATAATTGTTAGTGGATATAACCTGCGATAGAATATAGAGGTTTACATATAGAAATAGGTGATTCCAGACAAGCTGCTAAGATTGGAGGGTTTTATGAACATTCGTCATGTGAAGCAATCAGATTACTATGTGATTTCTCCACTGATCAATGAATGGTGGAATGGAGGACAAATGATCGACAAGCTTCCTAAAATGTTCTTTGATCATTTTACGAATACGAGCTTTATTGCAGAAGAGAACGGTGAGATTGCCGGGTTTCTAATTGGTTTTCTTTCACAAACTCATTTAGAAGAAGGGTATATTCACATTGCTGGTGTTCACCCTTCTTATCGAGGTGGTCACATTGGACGTCAACTTTATGAGTCGTTCTTTCAAACAATGAAAGTTTATGGCAGAAGCTTAGTGAGGTGCGTCACCTCGCCGGATAATAAGAATTCGATTGCCTACCACTTTAGAATGGGTTTTGAGATTGAAGGAGGAAACCGAGTCGTGAATGGAATTGCAGTTCACTCAAACTATGACGGGCCAGGGCGTGAGCGTGTGGTGTTTGTGAAGCGCGTATAAATGTCCGCGGCGGGGGTCAGGTCCGAACCTGACCCCCCGCGCTTTTTACAGAAACATGAAACTAATTCTCGTTCGTTTCGTATGTAGTAATACGCAGAAAACTTATTCAACCCATATTCTCTAATCGTTTCACTCTGAAAAATACGTAATGCTTGGAGGAGAATTTATGGCAGAGGGAATGTTTTTGCTTATGATTGTGTTTATAACCGTTTTTATCATTGGGAAAAAGAAGAAAAAATGATTTGTAGGTTTGATTTTTTTCTTAGGGGAGTGTTTGCTAAGTTTATCGCAAACGCTCCTTTTATCCATTAGGTCATTTACATAGCACAAAAGTGAAACTTTATTCTGAGGAAGGGTTGAATTTAATGAAAATAGAAAGCAAATTGTATGAGGAAGCAGTGAGTTTAGTAGAGTCTCGTTACCCGTCTGGTTGGGGAGGGGCTGCAGCGATGTATACAAGCGGGGGTTCTATTCTAACGAGCGTTTCTCCAGAGAACATTAATGCTTCTGCAGAGCTTTGTATTGAAACGGGGGCTATCCTAGAAGCCCATAAATTAAACACAGAAATCACGCACTCCATTTGCGTCGTCCGTGATGATGAGAATTCTCACTATAAGATATTAACTCCGTGTGGTATTTGTCAGGAACGACTGTTTTATTGGGGAGCAAATGTTAAAGCAGCCGTATTTACGGAAGACGGTGCGCTACACTTTAAAACGTTGAAAGAAATACAACCTTATCACTGGTATGAAGCATATGAGGGAGAGTAATGAGATAAGAAGTAGAGGAGCGTTAATCTAAGGAACCAGTTCCATTTCCAGGAGCTCAAAGCAAAGTGTTCATCCGTATAGGGGTAATCTTAAGGATGTGAGAATTTCAAGTTTCCTTAGAAGGGATTTATTCCCTTTTATAGAAATGTATTTGTGATAAGTAAATCCTGGAAATGAGGGATGGCGATGATTGAGACGCTCTGCTTTTTCTGTAAAAAGAAATTTCATATTAAGCCCTCTGATTCACAGTTTCGGAAGTTGAAGCAGAACCCTGATGCGAGCTATGTGTGTAAGGCGTGTAACCAATCGATGCAGCGAGAAGCACAGCAAAGTACGGGAATTCATCCAGACCAAATTGATCAGTATGATAAATTATTCCGTTAAAATGACCGGAGGGAGTGAAGATGTATGAAAAGATGGCTTGCATTCTTGCCCGTTCTTCTCATTCTACTCACCAGCTGCAATGGAGATGGTCAAGCTGTGACGAAACCGGTTGTTCAAAAAGAAAATCAAACAGAAGTAAGTAACACTTTCACATCAGGCTCTTATAAGATGATTGGTGAAGAAGAGCGGATCGGCTTTATATATGATGATGCGTCAGCATTCAAAGCTGGTGAACCTAATAAGTACATGTGGCACTTGTGGGGAGATGAAGACGAACTAAATGGTTCTCTTAAAGTAATCGGAACACATCAGGAGACAAATGAGGAGATCGTGGTTTTTGAATCAGATGAGTTGGCGGGTCCGCATAACGGGGCGGATGCTCACGTCCCTGCAACGATGCAACTTCCTTCACCAGGTGTTTGGGAGCTAGATGCTTATGTTGGGGAAGAATTTTTTGGAACCGTTGTGGTGGAGGTCATGTAATTGCCTTACTTTAATCAAGAAATAGGTGTACAAAAAGAAGGGTTGGAACACATTCTTTATCAGAATCCAGCCATTGAAAAGGCTCTCGGTGTACTAAGGGAAGAGTTCGATCATGCATACATCGGAGCAGGGTGTATTGTGCAAACGGTTTGGAATGACTTAACGAATCGGCCGTTGGATTACGGCATCCATGACCTCGATGTTGTGTATTACGATGATCAGGATTTGAGCTTAGAAAAAGAGGTCGAGATAGAAGAGCATCTTCGGAAGTTGCTTTCCGACATTCCTTATAAAATTGACGCCAAAAACGAAGCGCGCGTTCATCTCTGGTATGAAGAGAAATTTGGTCAGCGTATCGCCCCTTATTCTTCAGTAGAAGATGCTATCAATAGCTGGCCTACTACTGCAACATCAATCGGTGTCAAAGTAGGAGAGGATGGTGCGTTTCAAGTATATACGCCATACGGATTAAATGATTTGTTTGGGTTAATTGTGCGTGCAAACAAGTTTTTAATTACCCGCGATGTCTATGAAGCGAAAGTGGAAAAATGGACGCGGAAATGGCCAGAGCTTGAGGTGATCGCTTGGGACAAGTGATGAAGGTGCAAAGGAGTACTCTAACAATTTATAGTGGTCTCTTATCTACTGTTTGGAGGCAATAATGGAAGCGAAAAAGTTCTTATCTTTACTAGGGTGGGTGATGCTTGGATCGTGGATCATTCATTTTTTTATTTACTATTTAATCGATTTAGATCGAGAAATCTATTCTGTAGAAAAGATCGTCTCAGGGATTGTGTTTATTCTTATCGCAGTACCAATCTATTTTACTAGTGTTCACCTGTATTATAAATTTAGCGAGGAGCGTTCATAAGATGAAAAAAGGGGTTGGGGGAGATCTGATTTGCAGAGAGTGGAAAACATAGAAGGAAGGCGATGTGGTATGACGCATTTTGATTTAGAAATGATACTACCAAAACCCCCGCTAAAGGAACCCTTTCTACTTGGGATCGATGGGTTAAGTCGGTCAGGTAAAACCACGTTCGTCTCCGAGTTAGAGCACTTACTTGAAATGTCAGGGTATCGCTCTGTTACATTTCATATAGATGATTACATAGAGCCAAAGGAAAAGCGGTATAACACGGGCCACGAAGAGTGGTACGAATACTATTTTTTGCAGTGGGACGTCGCTAAGCTAAAACAGCAACTTTTTGACAGCATAATGGAACGAATACCGCCCGAAAATTTGAAGGTAGATTTGGTGTTAATCGAAGGGGTTTTTCTGCAAAGAGACGAATGGCGTTCTGCGTTCGATTGCGTGCTTTTCTTGCAATGTGAAAGAGATGTGCGGTTTGGACGAGAGAAAGAAGAGACTCAGAGAAATCTAAAGAAATTTGAAGAGCGATATTGGAAAGCAGAAAAGTATTATATGGATACCGTTAAGCCTTTGGAGAGAGCGGATTTTGTGGTTGAGTCATGATCGTTCAAGAAAGGAATAAACGGATTAGCATTCCTTCAGTAGGCTTATTCTTGCAACTGTTCCTTGTATTATTTGTCACTGCGCTAAACGGTTTACGAACTTCACTGATGAATCATTATTCAATTTACCCAGTTGCCTTTATGGAGCTAACGATTGGCGTCATCAGCTTATGTTTTGGTGTCTACGGGCTCATTCAATCAAAGTATTCAGCTCTTTCATGGATCGTTGTCATGATCGGTGCAATGACGTGCTTTCTATTTGTTTTTGTGTATCTACTTCCAGAGGCAGGTACTCCGCCTCTCATCGGATGGTTATGAGGTCATTTGAATCCAACGAGCGAATGTTAGTAGCGCTTAAAAAGATAGCTGATTATGACATGGAGTGGAACGAAGTGTATCAAGAAATAGTAGAGGCTGCATTAAAATTGGAGGAAAAATAGTGAAAATGAAAGTTCTGGCTCCTTTCATTCTATTAGGAACGTTACTGTTATCAAGCTGTGCGAGTAATGAGAATAAAACGGCTGAGATTAAGCCTATGCCTGATTTGGATTATGTAAAAACATTCGAAGAGTTGAATCTTGGTAATCTATTCGATTTTGAATTCGAATTAGAGAATGCGGATAAACGCTGGGTAAGGCTTTGGGTTGAGCGGTATCAAGATGGAGAGAAAGATAGTGAGCCTATCACGGAACTTATCTACGGTGAGAGTCCGATTCCTGATGAAACGTCCAAAGGGCATTTAGGGTTTGGAATCATTCAGTCTAATGAAGGTGAACCGTCTTATTTTCTTTATTCACCAGGCGTTAGCTCAGCTCCGAATAAAAGCGTTGAAAAAACGAAGTCAGAAACATCAATGGCCACATTTGACTATGCGTTTCCAGATGAAAAGGTGGATTTACTATTGAACGAAGAAAAAGTGCTTGCAGCGTATCGGAGCACTTCATCGAATCAAATGAGAACCTATGATATAGGAAACAAGGATGATGTTAAGAAAATGATTCAAGAGGATACGGAGGTTTTGTTGTTAAAAATCTTGATTGAAGAAAGTGATGAGGATAACTAATGGTTTTTGTTGTGTCGGTTTAATAGTCATAGGATTTTAGTATGCTGAAACTATAAAGAGAATTTAACGAAATAGAGGCGTTTTTGTGGGAAATGTATTCTTTTTTGGAGGACTAGGATTAATATTTATAGTTGCTATGTTTCTTATAACATGTGGCGTCACTGCTCTATATAAATTAATGGCAAAGTAAAAAATGAAATTCCGTCTATCATTATGAGGGAAATTTAATAATAAAGTGAAGAACAGAGCTTGGAATGGCTTTTACGCCTCCAAGCTCTATTTTTATGTGATTTTACGTTTTCACCTCTGAAAAAAAAATGAATGTATTTTCCAATTAGTGGTTGCTTTATATATCATTACCTGATATATTACATTTATTGATATATCATTAAACGATATATGATTGGAGGAAGCTAATGCCAAGAAATGATTCTCTTGAAGTGGGAGAGCTAACAGATACATCTTATTACATTCTCCTATCACTGATGGAGCCTAAACACGGATATTTAATTATGAAAACAATTGAGGAAATGACAGACCACGCGGTTGTGGTCGGACCGGCGTCTATGTATACCACGATCAAAAAGCTACTTGGGGCAGAACTGATTGAGCTGCATGATAAGAGTGATAAGAAAAAGGTGTATGTAACGACAGAAAAAGGTGTTCAGCTAGTAAAAAAAGAAATCGAACGAAAACGCCAAATGATTCAGCACGGGGAAGAAATCCTCGCAAATAAAGGAGAGTGAGTATATTGGGGAAAAAGAAATATGTGATGAGTAGCGGTTTAGCTTTTTTTGAAGAGAAAGAGATGGAGCGGCTCGGTAAGTTTGCGCAAAAAGGATGGTTTTTAGAGAAGTTTGCGTTCTCAGGTTTTAAGTTACAAAAAGGAGAACCACTGGACGTGATTTATTCACTAGACTATCAATCGGAAGCAGATGAGGAGTATTTTAGTTACTTTGAAGAAGCGGGATGGAAGCATGTTTGTACTGGAGCGGGTGAAATGCACATCTTTTCGGCCGCACCAGGCACTACCCCAATCTATTCAGACCAGGCTTCCGTCAAGGAGAAATATAAAAGGGAAAGCCAATCAATGAAAAAGGTCGCCCTGCCAGCATTTCTAATAGCTGTTATGCTAGTCGTGTTGCTGTTTAGTAGTGAGAATGGATTTCTCCCTACTGTTGTTGGGGATATAAGTGAATATGCAAGTTACGCGGTTTATATTGTGTTGATCTTCACAGGAATGCCCTATCTTTCGTATCAATATAAGTTGAGGAAGTTGGAGAAGCGTAATGTTTAATAGGGGACAGATGCAAATAAAGTAATAGAACTGTCCGTGGTGATGGGACGATTGTTTGTAATGGGGGTCAGGTACGCACCTGACCCCCATTACGTTTCACACTCATTTTCTCTTCCTCCCAATCAACAGCGAGACTTGCGCCATTGTAAAAGGCAGGGATGATTTCTTTCGATAGGCCATGTATTTGCGTTCCCAGGTGTGGGCGTATTTGCCTTTGAACTTTCGTAAGCCCTGAAAATGATAAAAGATATGACCATGAAGAAAAATTTGGGCAGCGATTCGCTCACTTAAGAAGGAGAACTTGGATTGACCCACGTTCGAAAGTGGAGCCATTCCTAAGTTAAAGCGCTCGTAGCCTTCAGTCTTAGCCCATTCAAATAAAGAGAGAAACATGACGTCCATTGTGCCTGAAGGGGCATCGTGTAGAAAACGCATTAAATCAACAGATACCGTTTTGTTGTTATCGTAGACAGGCATAAGGCTAGTAAAAGCAATGATCCTATCGTTTTCTTTCATAACAGCGATCTCTGATTTGTTTAGATAATCCACATGATAGAATCCGAGCGAAAATCCTTTCTCATTTCTTCCCTGTAGCCATTCATCAGATACGTCTTTTAGCTTCTGCAAAAGATCTTCACTGTGCGGAGGCTTTACTATTTCAACTTGAAAATTCTCTCGTTCGAATTTGTTTTTAACAGCACGCAATGCTTTCATTCTCTTACCAGATAGCGTGAACTGATCTAAATCTACGAATGCTTCTTCACCGAGCTTAAAGAAACCAAAGCCTTTTTCGTGGAGAATGGGAAGCAGGCTGTTACTAACTTCATAGAACACTGGGGTATAACCCTGGATATCTGCCAGGTGTTGAAACTCTTCGATAGCTTCAGGAAATGCTTCTTTCTGTCCGATCGGATCGCCGAGAACGACGAGTTTATCGGATGATTTTTGGAAGCAGATTAAGACTGTTTTTTTGGAGTTCCAAAAGATTGATTTATCGTGCAGGAAAATTAAGTGAGCTAACGTATTTCCACCGTAGGTTACAAGGTGCTCTTGTATTTCATTATCATGTTCAGGTGATGATTCCTTGATTGGGTTTCTCGGTTTAATCACGGCGGTCCCAATCACAAAAACAATTAGCGCAATCATTAAACCAATTAATGCACTATAAAACAGCGTGTGGTAATCCGTAATAACATATGGTAAGACTTGTGGTGGAATAACGCCGTTTGATGAAGGCAAGCTTAAATATCCAATTAACACATACATCGACGTGATGAATAAGATCACTAGCCCATCAATAATGGTTTTGCTCCACGTTAATACATAGCTCTCGCGATAGAAGCGCGTTCTCGACATATAGAGAATGAAGGCAACGAGTAAGAGAAAGATTGCTTCCTCATAATCGATCCCTTTAGAGAAGGTAAAGGCAGCTGCTGCGAAAAGGACGACGATGGTGAGATAATATGTTCTTTTCACCTTGTACTCAATTCCTCTTGATAACCCGAGTAAAGCAAAGCCAGCTCCAACGGAAAGGTGATGAGAAAGGTTAACAAGAAACGGTAGAGAATGCATTTCTTCTAGAATTTTTAACCGATCGATTATACCAGGTAAGGCTGCAGACAATAGTAAAATTAAGCCCGAAATAAACACGAGTAGCGTAAGCATCACATGACTTAGCCTTTGAATAAGGGCAAGTGGGAGGCTATCCCAGTTTGCATTCCATCTCTCCCAATAGTCTCTTACAAAAAGAATCGCAGCGAGTAAGAATGGAAAGATAAAGTATCCAACTCGATAGAGAATAAGTAGAAAAAGGACTTTCTCATCTTGGACACTAACAAGCTGGGTTCCCCAAATGAAGATCAAATCGAACGAACCGAGTCCGCCCGGGATCATGCTCACAATCCCAACGCATGAAGCGACAACAAAGATGGGGAATAACTCGTGAAAAGAAATGCTCAGTTCAAGTATGTTTGCTAGTAACCAGACGGCAAGGAACGCAAATGTCCACTCAAGGAGAGAGACAGCGATGAGCTGGAATTTCGTTCGTGAACCAAAGAACCGAGGAGAGCTTTTATCACGATGACGAACGAATTGAAAAAGCAGGACAGGCAGATACAGTCCAACCGCTATAACAACGACATAAAGCCATAGGAACTTTTCCAAAAGAAGGCTATCTCTATAGGCGAAAAGAATTGTGAGTGCAAGGAAAGATAACCCAGTCAAATAAAAATACGAAATGTTTCCAATGGATTTAGATAGTTTCTGTTTATCTACCTCATAAGTTTGATAAAAGTATTTTCTAAGCATACCGCTAATAATTCCACCAGATCCGATCAGGTTAGAGAAAGCATTGACGATAAACGATTGCTTCAACAGCTGTTTTTTCGGAAATGTTTTCTGCAATGATTTTAAGAGCAATGAGTCGTATAAGAACATCGGGCTAACGGCTCCCATAGAAATTAATAAAACGAGAACAAGTTTGCCTATGTTAAACTGATTAACTTCATTTCGAAGAAGCTCCGGGTTGATGCTAGACATGAAAGGGATGATTTCAATCACTGCTAGCACAAAAAGAAAAAGAGGTAAGATGAATTTCAAATAATGAAATAAATACTTGTAAAAAGTTGTTTTCATAGTTCACTCCTTTATCTTGATTTTACATGAATCTTAGAAAGTTCACTCAATAAATTTGAAAAAGGTGAAAATTTTTGCCTTTGGGAAGAAAATCATAAACCATCCCCGTTTAAAATATGTATCGAAAAGTGTAGTATAGCAGAACGATTCACTCACACAAAAAAACGTTCAGAGGATTTCCTCTGAACGTTTTTTACTTACATTTCTTCTTGTGCTTTTTTCTTGCCTCTAAATCGATATAAAACAAGGTAAAGCATCGGAACCATAATCAGCGTTAAGATAGCTGAGAAAAGGATACCTGATATGATCGTAACGGCAAGCGGTGTAAAGAGCGCATCGCCACTTACGGCAACTGGGATAAGGGCAACGATTGATGTAATCGCGGTAAGGAGAATGGGGCGTAAGCGAACACGACCGGACTCAATAACTGCGTCTTTTACATCCATGCCTTTTTTCAGTGCTTGTTCGATAAATTCAATTAACACGACCGAGTTTCTCACTACGATACCGGTGAGTGATACCATTCCCATCACACCAAGGAAACTGATTGGCGTTTGGGTAACGAATAGTCCAAGGATCGCACCCGCAATCGCAAGGTATACGGCAACAAGGACAAGGAACGGTAGTGAAAGTGAATTAAATTGCAGGGCAATCAATAGGTACACTAGGAAGAGTACGATGATGAAGAGTACGGTAATTTCAGCAAAGAAATCACTTTGAGCTTCATTTTCACCGCCAAGTGTAATGCTGTAATCAGCGTCATCTAGCTGATCGCGCTGATCTTCCACAATCTTAGTTACGTTAGCTTCGTAATTCTCCTCGTCTTTAGGGAAGGCACGAAGCGTAATCGAGCGTTCACCATCAATGTGAGGAATCTTTTGGATTTGTTCACTTTGTTCTGTTGTCACAAGCTCATCTAATGAGATGAGTTCAGGTGGTCCACCTGTTGATGCGGCTGGAAGCTCAAGGCTTGAAAGATCGACTTCATCTTCGCTACCTTCTAGCACGATATTCATATCACGCTTTACAACACCATTATCAAATGCTTTTAGTGGAATACCAGCCGTTGCAAGTCGAATTTGCTGGCTGATCTGATTGACCGTAATGCCATTTTCTTCGAGTGCATCGCGATCTGGTACATATTCGAGCGAAGGTTCAAAGTCACCTACGTTATCAACGACAAGGTCTGTTTCAAGTCCTTCGATCTCTTTTGTTAGCTCATCTCTAAGGTCGATAAGCTTATCGATTTCTGGTCCAGAGACGGTAACGGTCACAGGTGCTCCTGCAGGAGGTCCCTGCTGGATCGTTTCCATGAAAATTTCAGCATCCGGGTACTCATTTCTGAGCTTATCTGTCCAGTCGTCAATGAGTCCTTGCGTTGTCTGGTTTTCTCGATCGACTCTGGCAACGATTTGGCCAGTATTTTCACCAGTGCTCGTTAGCGAGCTGTTGAAGAGACCAGGAGTACCTGTGCCTGTGAAGACGCTTGTTTCATATACGCCGTCATCTGTTTTCAGTTTTTCTTCGATTTCTTGAAGCGTATCGTGTGTGTCTTCGATCGGCGTACCAATTGGTAGCGTGATGTCGACCGTTACTTCTTCCTTATCAGCAGCCGGGAAGAACTCAAACGGTGTTAAGACGACTAATCCGAAGATCGCTGTCGTGAGCACAAGACCAAGAATAGAAACAAGAATTGGTTTTTTTGAAAATTTCTTTAGAAGCTTGTCGGCATAAACATCGGCAAGCTTATTTAACGGTTTGCCAAGAAGTCCTGGTGCATCTGACATTGGCTTCTTCGATCGACGGCTTAAGAAGTAGCGCAAAATCGGTACGAAAATGAGTGCCACTAATGTTGATGCAATAATCGTTGTAATGAGCACTGTTGGCAACGCGCGTATAAATGCCCCGTTACCACCTGAAAGGAAAATTAGTGGCAAGAAGGTAAAGACGATCGCTAGAGAGGAGGTCACGATGGACACCCAAATCTCTTTCACGCCATTAACGGCTCCCATTAAACCTTTATCGCCGAGCTTATATCTTCGCTGGATGTTGTCGTTTATGACGATCGAGTCATCAACAATAATCCCGAGTGCGATGATTAACCCGATGACGGAGATCTGGTTAAGATCTACATCCGCAAAAGGTAGTGGAATAAAGCCCATTAGAACGGAAATCGGAACAGCAAGTGCTACGACGAGCGCACCCGATCCAGATAGTCCGAGAGATGTTGCCACAATAACGGCAAGCACAGAAATCGCTAGAGATAGGAATAGGCCATCAAAAATGTCCGTAACGATGGAAGCTTGAGAGTAATAAGACTCCAGTTCTACGTTCGAAGGCAGGCTTTCTGAAAGCTCATCCACTTTATCGCTCACACGCTCGTCAACAGTTGGGATATCTTCTCCGGACTTTACGTAAGCGGTGAAGGAAACAGAGGCCTTTCCTTCAAAAGTGATAATATCTTCAACGTCTTTTGGACTAACTTCAACGCTTGCAATGTCTTTTAAGTAAACCGCGTCTCCATCAGGGTTTTTACCTACAAATAACTCTTCCATTTCATCGAGTGAATCGTAGTTTTCAACAGAAAGCTGAACAACTTCCTCATCCATTTTCTGTTTTCCTAGAGGAGTTGGGTAGTATTCATTATTAATGGCACTTTGAACATCGGTAACGTTCAAGCCGGAATCTTTTAATTCCTCTTGTTTTAATTCAATTAAAATTTGTTCTTCAGGCAGTCCTTTGATCGTAACGCCAGAAACGCCAGATAATTCTTCGACTTCCTCTTTCCATCGATTTAATTCTTCTTCAAGAGAGAGGAGGTTGTCGCGGTTATCGCTTGTAAGATGGTAGGAAACAATCGGCATTTTTGCCGTTGATTCATTTACATCTGGTTCGAAAGCTTCGTCAGGAAATGAAGTCGAGGCATCGGAAACGGCCTGGCGTACGTCACCAAACACTTCCTTCTTACTTTCTCCTTCCGCTACTTCGATCACAATGTTCGAAAAGCCTGCTGCTGAAGAAGATGTCACTTCAGCGATGCCATCGATCGAACTGAGCGATGACTCGATTGGGTTCGTAATTGATCGTTCAACTGTGTCCACCGTTGCACCAGGATAAACGGTGCTAATCGTTCCGATATTTACTGTTGTTTCCGGAATTTCACGCTGTGGAAGTTGAATGAATGTAAACACTCCAACAATGACAAATAATAGAATAAATATCATAAAGAGCTTGGACCGTTGTAAAATCCATTTCAACATATGAGAGCCTCCTCTGTTCGTTTTCGACTGTTCGGTCAATCTGATGTCATTTATACCCCATATTTGTTGAAATATAAAGTTTTAATGTGCTTGACTCAATAGTCATTTTTACTGAGATTAGCTAGGAAGTCAAGAAATGAGTGTGCTAGAAAACGAATTCGAAAGGGTGAAGGTTAGTCAGGTATGATTAAGTAAACTTCTTCTTTTAATCGAGATATGCAGTTTAAGCTCGAGGGCATATTGTGACTATCATTCCACTCATCAAGTAGTGTATTCTGATGGAAGAAGATATCGAGGTGAACGATATGGATAAACGAAAAGCAATATTAGAAGCGGCCGTTGAATTGATTGCAGAGAAAGGATACACGCATACATCGATGCAGCAGATTGCTGATAGTGTGGGTGTCTCAAAAGGTTCGCTTTACTCATTTTTTCCATCAAAGGAAGATTTGATTATTTCGATTTATGAACACTATCAACAGCTCGTTTTTGAACGTGCTTTTGTTGTCGGATTAGACGGTAATCTACCACCTTATGAGCGGTTTGCAAAACAATTCCAGGTCCAATTCGAAGGGATATTGGAATATAAATCTTATATGAAAATGCATATGCGCGGGGAATCCGCTCAAAGCAGTGAGGAGCTTGAAGGAATGGGCCATCGAATGAGGGGTCGACTTTTTAGCTGGCTAGAACGAAATTTGATTGATTTATATGGGGAGAAGATTGCCCCATATAAATGGGATTTGATGTGGATGACGCAATCCATTTATACCTCCTACACAGGTCTTATGATTTCTTCTGAGAGCCTGCTTTCTCCAGAAAAGCTTGGAAAGCACATCGTTAGGCAGATTGATATTCTAGCATCGGATTTTCTAGCAGGAAATAGCGCGCCTCTTCTAGATGATGAAATGATGCGTCCTTTTTCCGTAGGGATGGATCGAGAAGGTGCTTTTACATCGTTTGAGAAAAGAGAGAGTGCCTGGAAGGCGCTCTATAATAATATCCATGAATTAAAGCAGCCTCAATATTATCTAGAGGTAACGGATCGCATATCAGAAGAATCTAGAAAGTCAAAACCTGATGAGATTGTGATGAGAGGGCTGTTTCATTTACTGAAAGAAGAAGATGTGCTGAAAAGAAATGCACAAGCACTAGAGGCACAAATCCTTCCGGCGACAGAACATTAGGATGGTTATTTTCCAATTTTTTCGGGTAAATAGGGTGTAGAGAGAGATGGTTATCACCAAAGGAGAGAGAGACAAATGTCAGAGAAACCTTCATCAATCAATGGAAGCAGTACCTTTATTGCAATTGTTTCCATTGTAGCGGGCTGTCTTGCTGCTATCATTGCAGGAAGCTTCCTATCCGGAGCTATTGAACTAGCAACAATTGAAATCTTCCCTATATTCTTCCCCATCATTATTTGCGCTGTCGGCATTTTTCTAGGAGTGGTTGCTTTTCGCATTTCAAAAAGAAGACTTGCAATAATGGGGATTGCCTTAAATGCTGTTGTTCTTTTACTGCCATCGGGCTTTTTAGTTGTGAAGTTATAGAGGAATGAAGAAAGCAGTTTAGATTATGAGTTTCTAGCTTTAATCACATGAGAAAAAAGATAACAATGAGCGCTGAATAGTATTTCAATTCAGCGCTCATTTTTTATTCTTTATTCAAGATTCGGAAGGTTTTTTTAATTATTCTGAATAAAATATGGATAATTATGTTAACGTTAGGGGGTGCTATAAAAACTGGGAGGGATGTTAGTGAGAAATACACAAACAAAGCAGTGGGATTTAGACAGCGTTTATCCAGGAGATAAAGTAATTTCATTAAAAGAACAGGTCTCTACTATCATTTTACATATTGATCAAGTGCAAACAGATTTGGAAAATCAAACTCATCCTCAAGAAATACTTGAAATGGTTAAGGCGATAGAACTTGTTCAACGCATCAACACAAACGTTTTTGAAATGGATGAGTATATTATTTGCAAATTTTCAGTCGCCGTTGATGATCCAGAGCTACAAACGCTTAATGAACTAAGCACTCGGATGAAGTCACGGATGGAGACGCTATTGCTTACTTTTCGTCACTATCTCGCAGCTATTTCAGATGATCAGTGGCATGCATTGCTCAAAAGTCCAGAAGTTCAAGGAATTGAAACGTTCTTAACGATTCAACGCCAAAAGGTTAAAGACCAGTTAAGTCCCGATCTGGAGAAAGTCATTCACTCTCTTTCAGTAAATGGTTTTGATGGATGGGAAGACCATTATGAACAGGAATTTGCTCAACTTACAGTGCCTGTGAGTAATGAAGTGGGGATAGAAAACATATCTTTTGATTCGGCATTTATGCGTGCAATGCTCTCAAGTGACCGAAAGATTAGGGAGGAGATTGCTTCATCAATGACAAACGTTTGTCGTGAAAACGAAATACGTTTTGCATCAATATTTAATCACCTTGCAGGTTATCGGAACGAGCTTTACCGTTTAAGGGGGTGGTCAAACCCTTTGAAGGAAATGTATGAACAAAACCGAATCAGTGAAGCTTCAGTTAATAGTATGATGCAAGCACTCCATCAAAGCAAAACTTTGCTACATCAATTTTTAGACCGGAAAGCGGAGTTAAATCAACTAGAGAAGTTGAGTTGGTTTGATATTTACTCTCCAACGTTTACTTCTAAGGAAACTGTTACATATGACCAGGCAACAGAAATCGTCATAAGTCAGTTTTATCGATTTAGTGAAAAGATGGGCAAATTCGCTGAACGAGCTTTTGAAGAAGGATGGATTGATGGAAAACTCTCTGATTCTAAGCGACATGGAGCATTCTGCGCATCGTTGCCAAATTCGAAGGAAAGTCGAGTACTCCTATCTTTCACAGGAAACTATCAGGATGTCGTTACTCTTGCTCATGAGTTAGGGCATGCTTATCATAATTTTCACCTTCATGAAGAACCAGGATTTGCTCATCAAACCGGAACGGGATTAGCAGAGACAGCATCGACTTTCGCAGAGAATCTAGTACTTGATGCCGCAATCGAATTAGCGGATTCAGAAGAAGATAAATTATCCTTGCTAGAGTTGAAAATTATTAATGGATTAAAGTACATTGCTTATATTCCCGCTAAATTCGAGTTTGAACAGCAGTTTTACGAAAAGCGTAAATCCCAGATGCTTTCAGCAACGGAATTGGCTGATTTGATGGAAAAAAGTGAAAGAGACTGGTTTCGGGATTCATTAGAAGAGGTGAATACCCATAACTGGATGACGATTCCGCATTTCTTTAATACAGAAAAAGCTTTTTTTAATCTGCCATATACAATTGGCTATTTGTTCAGTAATGGGGTTTATTCGCTTTATTTGTTAGATAAAGAAACGCTTCCTGAACGATATAGTCAACTACTCAGCTCTTCAGGCAATAAAACGATGGAAGAATTAGGCGCTGAGTTCCTAGATCAAAATTTAACCGAACCATTTTTCTGGGAGACATCGATCAAGCCTTTAGAGAAAGCCATTTCAATATATCTCGAGAAAACCAAGGCTTATTTGAAAGCAAGAGACGTTTAGTGATATGCCGTTTCATTTCTTGGTTGTTTAAAATACTATTTTTAATAGATGAAAGCCAGGGCAATCTGATCTGGCTTTTTGGCTATGCTTCGTTATAGAAAGGTGGTTCTTTGTTTGATTTCGCTCTAGGAGACTAGTAGGCTCTTGTTATTAATTAAACGATTATTGTTCGTCATTACCGTTGGCTCGTTTTGTTAGCGTAATGTTCCCATCAACGATTTTCTTCTTTCAATCTCCTCCCATTCACGGTTATACTAATGCAAGAGTATTGGATCAACTATGGGACACAACACCCCTTATACAGAGAGGATTTAACAGCATGCTTGATTATAAGCTTTACAAAAGTAAGAAGGCGAACTGCAGTGAAACGATCGTGTTAATTCACGGTCTTGGTGGGAACTATGGGATCTTCTGTAACCAGATTGCCACATATAAAAAAGAATATGATGTGCTTGCTATCAACCTACCGGGGCATGGGAAATCACCGAGTACTGACAGTTATGACATGCCTTTCAATAGAGAATTAGTCGCAGACGAAGTGATTCTGCTTCTAGATGAGTTGAAGATTTCTAAAGCACATTTAGTAGGTATTTCACTAGGCTCTGTTGCTGTGCATCATTTGCTTCAACGAGTTCCTGAACGCATTCAGAGTGCTGTACTAGGAGGCGCAATCACACGATATTCACCTCTAGCTACCTTCATGCTCCGCGCTGGAAATGCAGTGAAAGCGTTTGTACCATATATGTGGCTATATAAAATGTTTGCTTATATTATGATGCCTAAAGCGAATCACGCTAGCTCTAGAGAGTTATTTATCAGAGCAGCCCTTAAAATGAATCGAAAAGACTTTCTAGCTTGGTATGCGTTAACACCTCAAGTAAATGCAGCATATGCGAACGTTCAACAATATAGCCAAAACATTCCGAAACTCTACATTTCTGGAGAACAGGATCATCTCTTCTTAGACCCTTTATTAGAAGATACGAAAAGCGATGAACAGGCACAGCATTTGATCTTAAAGCAATGCGGTCACGTTTGTAACGTGGAAAAACCAAGGGAGTTTAACGATGCTTCGCTTGCATTTTTTAATCAGCATAGCTCAACCCAGTCTTCCATATCATCCGCCTTATAAATGCTTTGAGTGCCTGTCACCAAGCAAATTTAGACCTATTTGTAACCTTTTCACCGTTTAACTCGTTTAGATAGAAAAGGGTGAGCGAATGGAGGGCTTAATGGTGAAGATCAAGCTTCTACCGATTTTATTGGGAACCTTATTATTCGTTGGGTTAGCCGGCTGTGGAAATAATGAAGCTCAAACCGTAAACACATCAAAGGATGACGTGGGGGAAGAGACGACAGCTCCCGCTACATCAGAAGGTGACTTCTCTCAAGAAGCAAGAATGATGGCGAATGATGAGAAACTTATTGAAATGCTAATGTCTACAGGAGTGATCAAGGAAAATGCGACGCCAAGTGAGATACAGAAGGCGTTAGAAGAGTACTTGAAGGAGAAAGCAGAAGGGATTGACCAGGGCGCAAAACCAAGTGAGAAATATATCGAGGATTTGAAGAAACAAATTCAACAAGACTTAGAAAAAGAAGGTTCGAAAGAGTAATCTTAGACGAGAGCTTTGGTTCTAACAGTTCAGAAAAGGAGTGCATTGAATGGCCTCCTTTTTTGAACTTTTTTTGTTCATTTTAAGAAGTAAAGAACATGGAGCTTGGAACGAAAAGTTAACTGGTAAATATATGGTATTATTAAAGTAGTATAGTACTAGATGGGAGTGAGTGAAGTTGAATAAACCTGTAGTCATTTGCCTTCTCCTTTTTAGCGCACTGTTTTTAAATTTTCAAGACAGCGCATTAAGTATAATGATCTATAATTGGTTGCTAACGCTACTGCTGATGTTCTACATATATACGATTCAAGGTGAGGAAATAGATGGATATGAATCAGTCACATTCTAGCAAAAGCCCTGCAAACGGATTCTCTTATTTGTAGGGCTTTTGCTATTTTTTACTCAATTTAACGTGTTGAAGCGTTATTGCGAAAAAACAAAATAGTGATGAGCAAATGGTGCTTTTGATCTGATTTATTAGTGTGAAAAATGGCTCACTACTTGAAAAAATAGTCATAAAAAGGAGAGTTTTAGGAAATATTGAGACTTTTGTATCATTCAAATTTTTCTGAAAAAGGATTATAGTATGATTATTGTAAAACTATTGTAAAAAACATTTTCTGGGGGGAATGAGATTTTGAAGGGGAAAAATGTACTGTCAATGGCGATGATTGCTGCGCTAACGCTAAGTGCTTTCACAGCACCTGGAGCGAGTAGTCAAGCTAGTGTAGACACGCCGCATGTGAAGCAAGAAGTGAAGGAAGAAGTTGTACATAAGCAAGGTCCGTTTGATCTAGCGATTGCAAATGAAGAAAAGCTAATTGAGATGCTGAAAGAGAGTGGGAAAATCTCTAAAAATGCATCTGCGAAAGAAGCAGAACAAGCATTGGATGTGTTCTTGAAAGAAAAGTCTGAGTCGCTTATGGAAAAAGACACGACCGGGGAATTAGAAGATGAAAAGCTTGAAGTTGAAGCTGACATTAAAGAAAAGTTAAAGAATGATAACAAAGGTAAGGGAAATGACAACGGGAAAAAAGGCGGAAAGAAACTTGATAAAGTCGTTGAAGAAGACTACCACGGTGATGTTCGTTCTGATAACGTCCTAGTCCTTTTAGTCGAATTCCCTGATTTTCCACACAACAGTATTCAGCCAGATGAATCTGATATGTATTATGAAGATTACGTGAAGGAACACTATCAAGATATGATTTTCGGTGAAGATGGGTATGAAGGTCCGAATGGTGAAGATCTTATCTCTATGAAACAATATTATGAAGAACAATCAAATGGCGCTTACACGGTAGATGGCACTGTTGCTGGATGGTATATGGCATCCAAAAATGCAGCTGAATACGGTGGTAACTATCCGACAGAAGATGATAGCGACAAGAATGCGCGTGGTCTTGTGAAAGAAGCTCTGAATGCAGCGGCTGCTGATCCTTCTGTCAATCTAGCAGAATATGATCAAGAAGATCGCTATGATCTTGACGGTGACGGTAATTTCCGTGAGCCAGATGGTCTTGTTGATCACTTGATGGTAGTTCACTCAGCAGTTGGAGAAGAAGCTGGGGGCGGACAATTAGGATCTGATGCGATCTGGTCTCACCGTTGGAATCTTGGTAGTATCTTCCCGATCGAAGGATCACCAGAACCAGAGGAGGATTACTTTGGTGCAGGTTCCATGTATGCATATGACTATACTATTGAACCAGCTGATGGAGCAGCAGGAGTGTTCGCTCATGAATATGGTCACGATTTAGGTTTACCGGATGAGTACGATACACAATATTCTGGGGCTGGTGAAGCAGTATCTTACTGGTCAATCATGGCGAGCGGAAGCTGGGCTGGTGCACTTCCTGGAACAGAACCTACTGGTTTCAGCGCATGGTCTAAAGAATTTCTTCAGGCTGCTCAAGGTGGAAATTGGTTGAAGTATGATGAAGTTGATTTAGATGAGATTGACAAAAAAGGTTTGGAAGTTTATTTGGATCAAGCGAACACGAAAGGGACAAACCTTGACGCGCTTCGTATCAATCTTCCAGACAAAGAAACAGAAATTAATACGCCATTTAGCGGCGAATTTGAGTATTTCAGTGGAAGTGACAATGATTTAGATAATTCCGCTGTGATGAATGTCGATCTGTCTAATGCGGAATCAGCCGAATTGACGTTTAAGACATGGTATGACATTGAAGAGGACTGGGATTATGGTTCGATTCAAGTAAGTGAAGATGGTGAGAACTGGACAGCGATCCAGGGAAATATCACGACAGAAACTAATCCGTATGATAATAATCCAGGACACGGCATTACTGGTCTATCCAATGGGTGGATTGATGCTACATTTGATTTGAGCGCTTATGCAGGAAAAGATGTACAAGTGAAAATGAACTACTGGACAGATGGAGCTGCGATTAATCCTGGCTTCTATGTTGATGATATTCGTGTAACAGCGGATGGGAACGAGCTTCTCTTTGACGATGCAGAAGGCGAGCCTAAAGTGGAGTTAGATGGTTTCACAAAGGATAAAGGAGTGAAGGTTTCAGAACACTACTACCTTCTTGAATGGAGAAATCATCAAGGTGTCGATGAAGGACTTGATCACATTCGTCGTGGTGCTAGCTTGATGTCTTATGATCCTGGTTTAGTTGTTTGGTACGTGGATAACAAGTATTCTGATAACTGGACAGGCGTTCACCCTGGCGAAGGGTTCCTTGGGGTTGTGGATGCGGATCAGCACGAATTGTTCTGGAGTGACGGAACGGTGGCCCAAACACGTTACCAAATTCATGATGCTGCATTCAGCCTTCGTAAAGATGAGAAGATGTTCATTGACTACAGCGAGCTTCTTGGTCGCACAATGACAGATAAGAAAAATCAATTTGTGAAAGAGTTCAACGATAAGAAAAGTTATTTGAATGAAGCCATCCCTGATGCAGGACGTAACGTACCTCAATATGGCTTGAAATTCAAAGTAACAGGTGAAGCAACGGATCGTTCAGTTGGACGTGTGTTGATCACAAAAAAATAAGAAGTGAGGGGGACGCTTAGAGATAAGCGTTCTTTTTTTTCGTTAAGTAGAAGGGGATATCTCTAACACTGGCCAAAATAATTGATGTAGTGTACTTGACTAGGTGGTGTACCCCGCAGTTTAAGATTAAGGGGGAGGAGACATGTATAAAATAAGTGAGTTTGCCCAGTTAACAGGGTTAAGTAAAGAAACGCTTCGCTATTATGCAGAAGTTAAGCTATTAGAGCCTGCCTATATTGATCCGAAGAACCGTTACAAATACTACGATGATGGCAGTTATTTTCTTGCCTTATTATTAGGAAAGCTACGGAGATTTGGATTTACAATTCAGGAAATGAAATCTGTGATGGATGATGAGTCGTTTGCTCATTTAGAAGATCTTTTGAGTCAAAAGAAATTGCGTATAGAAGAACAAATAAACGATTTGCAACTTCAACTTAACGACATTGATGAGTTTCTTAAATCAGGGAGGGAAAAGAATGATTAGCTGGAAAGAAGAGAAAATGATTCATGTGTCGATCGAAACGGTTTGGGATTTGTTTAGAGATGAAAATATTCAAATGATTATGCCGAAAGTTGAAGAGCATGTATTAATGGAATTGGAAGAGGATCAAGTCGGAGCGAAGCATCGTCAAACGTATCGGGAAGGAAAAAGACTTGAAACTTACATGGTTGAGACGATCGCCTACGAGGATCGAGAAGAGTATAAAGAGAAACGGATTAAGTTTGTATTGGGAAAAGCGTTTGAAATATCGCTTGGTTTTATACTAGAAAAAGTGAGTGACAGTGAAACTAAATTCATTTACGAAGGCCATAATAAAGGAGTGAATTTTGTGGGGCGCGCCATGCTTAAGCTAAGCCGGCAGAAGGATCAAATGACTGTTGTTCAAGAGTTTATGGACCGGGTAGAAAGTGAAGCGATCGAGCGGAAGTAGATCGAGATTTGATCCGTACAGCATTTATTGTATTCGCATAGATATTCAAGTGGATGCCTATGCGAAAGAAGAGATCAGAAGTAGCTTAACGTTTGGCCTTCTTTACGTCGTATAAAAGTCAGTTAGTAGTATAGCCGCCTGGGAAACCAGGCGGCACATCTCATTACGTAACTGAACGTTCGCAAGCTTCAGCCACTCTCACAAAATACCCTTTTACTAATTCATCGAGCGCAGCAACGGATTTTTGGTCAAGCGTTTGATCGTCCCTCAATGAACAAAGAACGCTTTCAATGAGAAATTCTCGTGACTTCTTAGAATGAAGAAACTCATCCTGGATAAAATCTAGAAGTTCTATTGATTTTGTGTGTTTCTCGTTCAAACCCTTCTTCAGGGTTGCGATTGTTTGATGAAGTTTTTCTTTAAAGGTTTCATCGGATTGTGTCGCATTTGGTAGCCATGTACTCATCTGCTCGGGTTTGTTCAGCTGTACTCCTGCCGCAGCGGCATCGTTAACGATGTTCACGATACGTTGGACGCTATAGTGTACAACGAGGGAAATGTCTACGCTCGGACCGTTTGCAATCGAATAGTACTTGACATTGTGATGAAGTACGCCCAGAAACATGATCGCCCCATCAAGTAGATATGGTCGCTTATCCTCGCCGAATAGCTCAAGAAAACGAGTGAATACCCACTGAATCATTCTCTTTTGTCCTTCTTTAAGGAAATCCTTCAAATCCTCATCATTCGAGACAAACACTTCTTCAAAAAGTGTAATCAGCTTGTTTTTCTTATTCGTATTCATTTGTAGTTCAATTTGTTTAATAAAGATAGTAAGGTCAGCACGATCCTGGCCGATCATCAATTCATCCCGGCTTGTTTCCATTGAGCCATAAAGGGCTTTGAAAAGAGCAATTAATAACTCATTTTTCGATGAGAAGTAATTGTAGAACGTGCCTTTTGAAATGCCGCTATATTCGAGTATGTCTTGAATGGATGTTGCCTGAAAGCCTCTTTCAATAAAAAGCTGATGCGCCATCTTAATAACGTGCTGTTTGCGATCGTTCATTCTATCACCTTTTACTTCGTTATATTTACATGAAATTTATTGTTGTACTGCCGGTATAAAATTGATCATACCTTATTTCTTGATTAGAAACAAATCCTTTCAAATCAGGAAGAAATAATGATTGCAAAAGTTGAACTCATGGTATATGATATTAGAGATTTGAACCGATGGTATAAATAATTGAACTAAAGGTATATGGGGGAATGATGATGAGTCAATCAGTGAAAGAGACGCCAAAACCAAAGTACGGCATTCTTGCGATTCTGATTGTTGGTGCTTTTATTGCGTTTTTAAATAATACATTGCTTAATATTGCGTTGCCATCGATTATGGCAGATTTACAAATTGAAACGGCTACGGTTCAGTGGCTTACAACAGGATTTATGCTTGTGAACGGTATTATGATTCCGGCAACGGCATTTCTTATTGAAAAATATTCCGTGCGTCGCTTATTTCTTGTTGCGATTGGATTATTTACAATTGGTACAGTTGTTGCGGGGATGGCGGAGATCTTCCCGGTTCTACTTGGAGGAAGAATGCTTCAAGCTTCAGGTTCAGCGATTATGATGCCGCTCTTGATGAATGTCATGCTCGTTAGCTTTCCAATTGAAAAAAGAGGGGCGGCAATGGGCGTTTTCGGTTTAATTCTCATGGCGGCGCCAGCAATTGGTCCGACGCTCTCTGGTTGGATTATTGAAAACTACGATTGGAGAATGCTTTTCCATTTCGTGACGCCAATTGCTATTACGATTTTCCTACTTGGTTTCTTCTTGTTGAAAGATAAAAAGGAAAAGGTAAACATTCGTCTCGATCTCTTTTCACTGATCTTATCAAGTATTGGTTTTGGAGGTATTCTTTACGGCTTTAGTTCTGCAGGGAATAAAGGTTGGGATAGCCCACAAGTTTACTTAACGATTGGAATTGGGGTTATTTCTCTGACGACGTTTATTATTAGACAGTCGAAACAAGAACGACCAATGTTGAATTTTTCGATTTTCAAATATCCAATGTTCGCTCTTTCATCTTCCATTACAATGGTTTTAAATATGGCGATGTTTTCAGGAATGCTGTTGCTCCCGATTTACGTGCAAACCATTCGAGGCATTTCACCACTTGATGCAGGATTGATGATGCTTCCGGGTGCACTTGTGATGGCATTTATGTCTCCGATTACAGGTCGCTTATTTGATAAAATTGGCGGACGCATTTTGGCGACAACGGGTCTAGCTATTACAGTTGTCACAACATACCTGTTTAGTACATTGTCTATGGATACGACGTATAACTACATTATGATTCTTCATGCTGTGCGCGTGTTCGGAATGTCAATGGTTATGATGCCTGTATCAACGAATGGATTAAATCAGCTACCAGCTCGTTTTTATCCGCACGGTACAGCGATGAACAATACGTTGAATCAGGTAGCGGGCGCCATTGGTACAGCGCTTCTCGTTACGATTATGTCTAACCGAACAGAATCCGCTGCGGCTGATCTTGCGAGGGAAGCAGCGACGAGCGGAGCGGTAGATCCTACGATGCAGCAACAAATTGCCATGCAGGCGATGCTTGAAGGGATTAACTTTGCCTTCTTTGTTGCTACATTTATTGCAGGTCTTGCGTTTGTGCTCTCATTCTTCATTAAGCGCGCTGGCCGTGAAGAAGTGAAGCAGCCGATAGTGCCAGAATCCAAGCCAGTTGAGCTTGTGACAAATTCATAATAAATCAGCTACAAAAACGGATGAGATCCCTAGGGATCTCATCCGTTTTTATTCGTTAGAAGAAGCTGTTTTCGTTTTATTATGATAATGCTTTTTGGCTTTTGTCCGATTTCCGCAAACCTCCATCGAGCACCATTTGCGCTTTCCCTTCTTGTTGACGAAAAAGGCCAGGCAATTTTCACTTTCGCATGCTTTTACTTTATCCAATACACCACTCGCTTCATGATCAAGCATCTGATAGGCAATGAGTGAGAGTAAACCTTTCGTTCCACCCTCAATAGGGAGCGGGGTAAGGGACTTTTCATCGATCGTAAAAGAAAGTGGGGTCGCTTTTGTCACATTACTTAGCAATTCGAAAAAATCGACTTGAGAAAGGTTTGAAGCGAAGTATTCACGACATTGATTCCGAAAGTGTTGAATGTCATTTGTATAAATAGGATCCTTCTTAATGAATTCTACTTGTTTCTTGTTTAACAACCCCTTGTTTTCCATTAATGTGATCCACTGAACGACGTTCTCTTCCGTTAATAGCAGATCGATAGGGTTTTGATTTTGTATTTTTAATGTGTTCATTAAG
Organism: Pseudalkalibacillus sp. NRS-1564; assembly: GCF_050467905.1. Classification (NCBI taxonomy): domain Bacteria; kingdom Bacillati; phylum Bacillota; class Bacilli; order Caryophanales; family Fictibacillaceae; genus Pseudalkalibacillus; species Pseudalkalibacillus sp. NRS-1564. The sequence goes on from NZ_JBITPM010000002.1 coordinate 86,873, forward strand.
TTAATAAATAGAAAATTAGAAAAATGGGAAAAACTCGTTTCGAGTATCATGTTGAAACACACCTTTTGCTTTATCGTTGACATCGATTATAACATAATGTAGTATTCTAACCACTAAATTAGTTTTTAGTAGTTATAAAAATAAGGTAAGAGGAGAGATATAATGGCAGTACAAAAAGTAACGGACCAAAACTTCGAAGAAGAAACAAATCAAGGACTCGTTCTAGCAGATCTAGGAGCGCCCTGGTGTGGCCCATGTAAAATGATCGCGCCAGTGTTGGATGAACTAGATGAGGAACTAGGCGAGCAATTAAAAATTGTCCAACTTGATGTGGATTCAAATCCAGAAACAGCAAGAAAGTACGACGTGATGAGCATTCCAACATTGCTTTTCTTTAAAGATGGCGAACTTGTTGAGAATGCGGTTGGATTTCGAACAAAAGAAGAATTAGCAGGTATTGCTAAAAATCACGGCTAACTTTCCAATAAATAAAGCAGCGCTTCTTATGAAGAGCGCTGCTTTATTTATTGATTACGTATGAAGTTGATTGGCTCTCATTAATTAATATCCTGAGTCCCATAACCTGTTATGGTGAGATTCACGTCTATATTAACAGTAAGGGAAGGGAAAATGCTTTCCCAATTTTTCTCGTGTTCCTTCCAGTACCTAGGTTGTTTGATTTTTACCCATGTGCCAATTTCCAGAAAATCGAGTTGCTGTTCTTTCTGTGCGATGGAAAGAACGCGTTCAATATCTTTCTTGACGACTTGTTGTCCCTTTTCTTGGAGTGGCGTTTCCCATCCTTCTTTGAAAACGTCGCGTTCTATATCCCAGTCCTCCGCAAGTCGCAAAGAACTTTCTACAATAAGGTCGACGGTTAGCTTTCCGTTTTCTACATTTGGCTTAACGGTTGTGTTCGATTTCATTATTTCTAGGACAACTTGATCTTCTCTGGACTCTCCCGCTTCAATGGTTACGAGACCACCCTGAACTTCATCTGTCACCCATTTGAATCCTCCAACTTCTTCTGGTGAAAGCCAGCCAACTAATTTTTCTTTTTTATTTGATATAATTCCGCCCCCAAGCAACCGCAGTCTATTTTCGTGAATTCCTACTTCAGGAATGACGAAGCTTGCATCTTCTGTAATCCTATTGGAGGCTTCTCCGAATTTAAGATTATCCAATACATAAAGACTCCGCTCTTTGTTTTGAGTGAGCTCCTTCAACTGCACAGCAGGAAACATTTCTTTTGTTGGTTCGACATTTAGTATCGAAGCGGCAGGCTCCCTTGAAATAAATAAGGAAACGGTTCTCCTAAATTCATGATCACGCAAAAAGAAGCTGATTAGTTGCTTGATCGGTTCTTTTCGTAGAAGCTCTTCCGAGAGAACCATTGATTTGAGATGTGTATAGTTAGGTGGTCGATCAGTTTCAAGTGAATTTTCTCGAATCACTTCAAAGAAATTATTCCCATTTAAAGTAATGTTCTGATAGGGTTGATCTCCAGTCGTACCGGTCTCTGTTCCCTGAATATTATTTGGAACGACGTATTGATTAGTTAAGGCAAACACTTCCTCTTTTTCTTCATGGTAATCAATTCCAACCGCCATGATCATGCCGAGATCTTCAATTTCGTTACTATCCCAGCATGCCGTTAGCAAGATGAGTTGAAGGGCAGCTAGAAATAAGAAAATTCTCTTCATTAAGCAGTCCCCTTCCTAAACGAGAGCGCTAGAAGCAATAGGGGGAGCGCGATGAGAGCGGTGTAGGATAAATAATTCACGTATGTCCCGTAAGAAAATAGTTCAGTAATGCCTGACGGTAATAACGAGAGCATCAGAATGATGAACCCAATCATGATATTCATAGGGAGGGTGTTTTTTACCTGAAACGTTTTCCTCATTCCAAGCACTGCCGAATAGTAATAGGCGGCTAAAGTCGTGAAGATCGTAATGATCCATCCGAATAGGAAGAGAAGTTCGAATCGCTCAAAGAAGAATCCCTGAAACTCGATTGCTTTTGCCATTTCAATTGTTGGAAATGTAATCACCTTCAGTTCCTCGATACTAAGGACCCCGATGTTAAGAATGAAGAAGAGGACATAAATCACACAAACGCTCCCAATACTGATGCTGAAAATTGTGAGCATTGGTTTCCATTTCGTAAACGTAAATTTACCAGACAACACCATAATCAGTTCATATCCAACAAATGAAAAAAAGGTTGTATGAGCTCCTTTTAATATTTCGAATCCATCAAAATAGAAGATGGGGCGTAAGTGGGTTGGTTCAATATTTTTGATACTAAGAAGAGTTAAGACAAAAAACATGAATAAGATAATTGGAAAGTACAGTTGAAAAAAAAGAATAATATTGGAAATGCCGCTAGATACAAGATACATACATGAAACGACGAGTACGAGTAAGACGACGAACTTCGGCGTATTATCGAGCAGGTAGTAATTCACGATCTCGGCCATTGTTCGAATGATGTAGGATGAGATGGCGATCGTGTAAGCAACAAAAATGAGATTAATCCCTTTTCCGAACCATTTTCCAGTTAGTTCTGTGCCTATATCAAACACTGTTTTCATAGGAAATCGTTTAATGAGCATAAATAGAAAAATCGCATTTATAAACGCAATGCCGGCTCCTAGAATAACGCTCATCCACATGTTTGGTTGACCGACGACTGCTGCGGTTTGTCTTGGCAACGTTACAATTCCAACACCGACGATCGTTGATATGATGAAAATGATGATTGGAAGGGAGGTATGGTTATTTTTCATGTAGTTTCCTATCCTTCTTTCCCACACGATAATAAAGACGTACAAACGAATCTTTCCAGCTTTTCAGCTGAATAGGCGCAAATGGTTCCATGTATGGCGTTCCAAAGCTTCTAAGTTTGATTAAATGAGTTGTTACGATAAAGATAGCGATTAGCAAACCATATACACCAAGTATGGCTGCGGAGAACAGGAAGAAGAAGCGAATTGTTCTTAACGCCAGGCTGAGCTGATAATTCGGAATTGCGAATGAACAGATCGCTGTGAATGAAATGACCATCACCATCATTGGACTAACGATACCTGAGCTGACCGCCGTTTCACCGATAACAATAGCTCCTACAATACTAACGGTGGATCCGATTGGTTTTGGTAACCTTACACCTGCTTCCCGTAAAATCTCGATCGTAAGCTCCATAATAAAAGCTTCAATAACCGATGGGAAAGGTACACCTTCTCTTGTTTTAGATAAAGAAACGGCCAGGCTAGTGGGAATAAGCCCGTGGTGAAACGAGACTAAAGCAATGTAAGTTGCAGGCAATAGTACAGAAATAAGTGCAGTAAAATAGCTTAATAATCGAATTAATGAAGCGGGAATCCATTTAAAGTAGTAGTCGTCAGGTGTTTGAAGAAGCATGTTAAGCGTTGTAGGCGCAATAAGGACAGTGGGAGAGCCGTCTGTCATTATGGCAACGCGTCCTTCAAGTAAGGCGTTTGCTACCTTCGTTGGATGCTGGGTTGATGTTAATTCGGGAAAGACTGATAACGGATTACGCTCAAGGAGCTGTTCAAGTATCCCTGCATCAGTTATATAATCTGCATTAATTTCATTTATTCGTTCTCTGATTTCTTCAATTAATTTTCGATCGGCTTTTCCTTGCAAATAAGTTAAAGAGATGTATTTCACAACGTCTTTTCCAATCAGATGTTGTTCAAATAAAAGGTCGCTTGTTTTTAAGTGAGCACGTAATAATGCTTTGTTGTCTTGCAGGCATTCTATAAAACCATCCCGTGGACCGCTAATCGTCGGTTCATTGACCGGTTCATCAGGTGAGCGCTTCACAGAATAGGTCGTTTTCACAGCGTAAACAGTGTCAATGTCTTCCTCACGAGCAATAATAACGGTGCATCCATCCATGAGGTGCCTTGAAATGAGGCTATTATCTTCAATGTTGTTAATCGCAGCCATAGGAATAAGATCAGGAAGATCAGCTGCGCTAATCTTTGTTTGATCGTCTGAAATGGTAAGAAGTGGACTAATGATCGTCTTTTGAATCACCATTCGATCAGAAATATCGTCAAGATACACAAGTGTCAGTGTGAGCCCATCGAGTTTAACGGTTTTTAGCTTGAGGTCTTCGGTGTTATGAAACTCCTGCCTTATTTGATCCTCCAGCAATGAAGAGGATCGTGTAAAACGCCTTCTTTTCATATCGCCATCACTCCGAAAGTTATCTCCCTTTATCATTAACGGAATAGGAGAAACTATCCGTTCTTTCCATCATGTATTGAAAACTCTGTTAGGATATATGACCAATTTGTTATTTTCAATTTTCAAACATGGTACGATTTTGCATATTGATACAGCTTTGAAAGAAGGGGATAGTGTGAAGAAACGACTTGTCGTAATCGGAAACGGCCTTGCTGGAATTCAATTTCTTGAACGCTTGCTATCGAGAAAACCGTCAAGTTTTGAAGTAACCGTCATTGGAAAGGAGCCTGCTTATAAGCGATATCTTTTATCGCGCGTTCTACAGAAGGAAATACCCTTTGAAGACGTCAAATTGGAGGATGATGGTTGGTATCTAAAGCGTGGGGTACGTTTGTTAAAGAATGAAACCGTTGTGACAGTTGATCCCCTCGTACGGCATGTGAAAACCGATCGAGGTCGAAAAATGACTTATGATCTTCTCGTATTTGCAACAGGTAGTCATCCGCATCTCCTTCCCGTCAAAGGAGCAGGGAAGGAGGGCGTGATGACCTTTCGAACGATTGAAGACTGTATGACATTAATGAACGCTCCAAATCATTACCAAAAAGCAGCGGTCATTGGAGCGGGTATCCTTGGGTTAGAAACGGCGATGGGACTCGTTCAACGCGGAATAAAAACAACCGTAGTGCATCATCAGCCGAATGTGATGAACAGACAGCTAGACCGGCTTGCGTCTGAAATGCTTCAGGAAGATTTAGAACGTATGGGTATCCAATTTTCATTAAGTAAGCGAGCGAAGGAGTTCATTGGAACTTCGCATGTAGAAGGGATTCACTTCTCCGATGGAACGAGTCTGCCAGCGGATCTTGTCCTCATGTCTGTTGGAGTAAAATCAAATATTGAACTTGCTAAGAAAAGTGGGCTAGACGTTCACCGTGGTATTCTTGTGGATGATTTTCTTCAAACGAGTGATCCATCGATTTATGCTATTGGAGAGTGTGCAGAACATCGTGATATGACATACGGTCTCACTGAACCGATTATTGAGCAAGCTGAATATCTTGCAAGAACGCTCGCAGGATATCCAGAGCCGTACACAGGCTCAATCATGTCTACAACCTTAAACATTGAAAGCGTAAAAGTGTTCTCAACAGGGCATGTTCTTGAAACAGAGGAGACAAGAACTTTTCAATGGATTGACCCGATTCGACACATTTACAAAAAAATTGTGACCTTACATGGACGAGTGATTGGAGCGATTCTTTATGGTCATACTTCAGAGGCAACTTTAATAGCAAAGCTTGTGAATAGCCATGCTCCCGTTTCTGAAATTCCAACCAATCAGCTATTTCCAGAACCAAAAATAACGCGCAATACGTTAGCCCTTGTCCCTAAAGATGGGAGATCATCTAAAACGGCACAAAGCTAATGATGCATGTGTAAAAAACATTGCTTGGGAGGATGTTTCTGATGCCGGTTCATGCCGTAAAGATCCACGTGGGAAGAACGCGTGATTTTATCCCTAATTCTAGTCGAGCGATTGATTTACTCCAGCTTTCGATCGCCGTTATTTGCTTATCGGATGGCACGTTCCATGCTATTCACAATCGTTGTCCATATGGTGGAACGGTTGTGAGTGGGAAGGTTTGCGATCATTCTATAATATGTACAAACCATGACTGCCGAATTGATGTTAGGACAGGTAAACTACTTTCACCTCATAATGGCGAGGTAGAGACATTTCCGATTGAAATAGAAGATGGCTTGATCTACGTAACGCTTGAGTGATTTGTAGTTGATCATCTCATTGAGGTGCTGTACGCTCTATTTACGTATAAGTGAAGGAGATGGTACAGTCGTGGGCTTATTTAACAAAACCATAGCGGTTACCGGCGGACGAAAAGGGGAAGAAATGCGCGCACTTATCCAAAAACAAGGTGGAAAAGCGCTCATTCGACCTGCACAGGGGACTGTTTTTACGAATGAAGAGCATGTCGTTCAATCTTTACGAGAAATAATTGAAAATCCTCCAGATATGTTGATTTATACGACTGGTATGGGAGAAAAAAGAATGGCTGAGCTTGCGGAATTAGCTGGGCTAGAAAAAGAATACAATCACTTGCTTCGCTCGATTCCAATCGCCGTTCGCGGTACGAAAACGCTCCGGCATTTTAAACAAAAGGGCATTACGCCACAAACGGTGGCGGATCGCGGGACGATGAATCAATTGGAGAATGCCTTAACGATTGAGAATCAATCGGTTGTTCTCCAAATGCATGGTGAAAATGTGCCAGGGTTTATTGAGTCGCTTGAAGCTGCGAACAATACGGTTACGACAATTTATCCATACGAGCATACACCTCCAGAGCAAGCGGTGCTTAAGCAGTTAATTGAGGAGATAGAAAATGGACAGCTTGATGCGGTGGCGTTCACAAGCGCCATCCAGGTACGGTACTTTTTTGAATATGTTGATAGGGTTAAGAAAAGAGAAAGGATCCTAACTTCTTTAACAGAAACGATTCTTCCTGTAGCTGTTGGAGAAGTAACAGAAGAGCATCTAAAAGCTCAAGGAATCGAGCATGTTCTCACACCAACTACACCACGTATGGGCGCGATGGTGATGGAAATGGCTAAGTATTATAGAAATCTAGCATCATCATAAAAAACGCCGCCATCCTTTCAATAAGGGTGGCGGCGTTTTGCGATTTAATCATTTAGTTCGTTTGATCTGCTAGCTTAACGAGAACGTGTGCCATATGTTTACGTTCTTCTTCGTTTGCTACGTTCCAAAGCTCGTTGAGTACTTTTTGTTCACGGTTACGCGGATCTTCATGCTTGGCAAGATAATCTCCAACGCGCTTAGCACCTTTTGAGAGTCCTTCTTCGCCAAGACCGAGCTTCTCACCTTTGTTTACTTGATCTCCAAGATAGTCTTTAAACGATTGGAAGTTCTGCATGATGTCTTCTTTCTTATCCTCACTCATGTTAGCTACTGCTTGTTTTGGATCTTTCTCTGCCATTTTCATTCATCTCCTTTTTGTTAAGTACATAGGGTATGTAACCGGAATTGAGAGGTAATAAACCCATTAAATGGCTTGTGAGCACATTGGATGTGCTGAATTAACTCAGTGTTTTAATTTAAATAATAATTTCAAAAATCTCTACTATGATGAACGAAATGTTTCTCGCTTTGCCTAGGCTATGTGGGAACTGTTGATTCAGATCTTTATTTGACTGAAGCGGAAGAAAATATGATGAAGAGTATATGCATAATTGAAAGCGCTATAACAAAAAGTCTAAATATTACCTTTTCCTTTACCTGAATGATAGGATGGCAGTATCAATTAAAAGAGGTGATTGCTTTGAAAAAGATTAAGCTAGGTACAAGTGATTTAGAAGTTGGCGAGATTTCACTAGGTTGTATGCGCATGAACGAACTTAGTGAGAAGGATGCAGCTTACGTGATTGAGAATGCGATGGACCATGGAGTGGATCTGTTTGATCATGCTGACATTTATGGTGGCGGGAAATCGGAGGAAGTATTCGCAAATGCTATTTCTGCAAACGATGATCTTCGTGAGAGAATGAAGATCCAAACGAAGTGCGGCATTCGTAAAGGTTTTTTTGATTTTTCGAAAGATCATATTCTTGAATCGGTTGATGGAAGCCTAAGTCGACTAAAGACTGACTATGTTGATACGTTGCTTCTTCATCGCCCGGACGCTCTATTTGAGCCTGAGGAAGTAGCCGAGGCCTTCTCACATTTGAAAGAGAGTGGAAAGGTGCGTCACTTCGGCGTAAGTAATCAAAATCCGATGCAGATCGAACTGCTGAAAAAGTATTTGAAGGATGACTTAATCATCAATCAGCTTCAATTGAGTATCGTACATACGCCAATGATTGATGCTGGATTTAATGTGAACATGCAAAATGATCCAGCTGTTGTTCGAGACAGCAACATTCTTGAGTACTGTCGTTTGAACGATGTTACGATTCAAGCGTGGTCTCCATTCCAGCACGGCATGATTGAAGGGCCATTTGTCGGAAACGACGCCTTTCCTGAAGTAAATGCAAAGCTTCAGGAACTTGCTGAGAAATACAATGTGACTGATTCAACGATTGCGATCGCATGGATTTTACGTCACCCTGCTAACATTCAGCCTGTTGTAGGGACTATGAATACAGAAAGATTAAAAGATATTTCAAAAGCTTCTGATATGGAGCTTACGAGAGAAGAGTGGTATGAGCTTTATCGTGCTGCGGGGAATAAGCTTCCATAAATAAAAAGCTTTTACCCTCTAGAGCGTCATTCTAATGAAAAAAATGAGAGAACAAGGCTTTCGATCTGGTTAAGAGGAAAGCCTTCCGTTTTGAGATAGTGAAAAGACCTCGCTAACGAAAAAACAAGCTAGAATTCCTTTAGTAAAAGGCGTTCTGGCTTGTTTTTTTTATGGGATTTTATTTATGGACGAGTATCTCGACCGGACATTTGCCATGGAGAGCCAAAGGTACATTTTAGGATTTTAGCTTCAAAAACCTATCCCTTTTGACGCGAAATGAATATAACTATACAAGGTGGGACATGCAAGAGCTTTTTACTAGATTAAGAAAGGCGGCTAGATATGTCATTAGGCATAGGAATACCCATATTTGTGTTCGTCGTAACAATGATGGTCATATTTTGGAGACCGGGCGGGATAAATGAAGCATGGCCAGCCTCGATCGGAGCCCTTATCATCTTAGTAACTGGAACTGTATCCCTTGGAGATATAGCTGATATCCTAAGTAAAATAAGTGGCGCATCCATTACGATTATGGCGACGATTGTCATGGCTGTAATATTAGAAAGCTTTGGTTTCTTTCACTGGGCAGCTGCAAGGCTAGCTGTACTATCAAAGGGCTCCGGCTATCGTTTATATTGGTACATTCAGTTACTCTGTTTCTTAATGACCCTTCTTTTCAATAACGATGGAAGCATCTTAATTACAACTCCAATCTTAATATTGCTACTGAAAAACCTTCGTTTAAAGCCACATCAAATGATTCCTTATTTGTTAAGTGGTGCACTCATCGCGACAGCTTCCAGTGCTCCGATCGGTGTGAGTAACATTGTTAATTTGATCGCTTTAGAAATCGTCCACATGACGCTGTATATGCATACGGCCATGATGTTTGTGCCAGCAACATTAGGATTGATCTTTATGTCATCATTTATGTTTTTCGTCCTGAAAAAGAAACTTCCTAAAGAACTACCGGGTGCGGCTTATGACATTGAAGAGATGTTCTTTTCGAAGCATTTTCATCCGTTAAAAGGGAAGCTTTCCGTAGAAACGAAAAAGAAACGCACGCAGTTTATGATCAAGCTTCTCCTATTTGTTTTTATAATGCGCTGTCTTCTCTTTGTCGCATCTTACTTCGCGATCCCCATTGCACTCGTTGCTGTTCTTGGATCAGCTGTCTTGCTCGTGTGGAGATGGTATGCACTTGGCACAAATCCTATTGATATCATTAAGAAAACCCCGTGGCACATCTTAATATTTGCTTTCTCGATGTACGTGATTATCTACGGACTTCATAATGCAGGGTTAACCGCATTGCTTGTGGACATGTTAAATCCGATCGTCAATCAAGGATTGTTAGCAGCTAGTTTTATTATGGGAGGGTTAGTCTCCGTTCTTTCCAACCTCTTTAATAACCACCCGGCTCTTATGGTTGGAACAATTGCGTTAACGGAAATGGGATTAGACCCGATCACATTAAAAACCATTTACCTTGCCAATATTATCGGAAGCGACATGGGGTCCTTGCTATTGCCAATCGGAACGCTTGCATCCTTGATTTGGATGCATATTTTGAGACAGTATCATATTAAAGTGACGTGGAAAGATTACATGAGCGTATCTTTTATCGTCATTCCTCTAACGACTGTTTTTACACTGTTTCTACTATTCTATTGGGTGCAGCTGATATTTGGGTAAGAATCTTGGAGAGGAGCCTGTTTGAATGGATCGACTAGTTAATTTATTAGGAAAACATGTGGAAGTGAAAATTTCTGGAGGAACAGTGTTTATCGGAATTCTAACCGATAGTGGACCAGACATTCTCGTCCTTTTCAACGGGGAAAATTATCTCTACTTACCGCTGCTGCATGTTCATAAACTGTATCGCTATACGAAATCAGATACTGTCGAAAGCCCAAGTGCACCTTCACTTTCGGATGACATCGATTCGATTTCGTATCGGAAAATACTCATGAACGCGAAAGGAATCTTTACTGAAATTTATGCGACTGGAAACTTATCTTTCCATGGATATATTACGAACGTTCTGAGTAATTACATCTCATTTTATTCCCCAGTTTATAAAACAATGTATCTACCTTTAAGTCATATAAAGTGGATAACCCCATACAGTCAAAACAATACACCCTATACGCTTTCAAACGAAAAACTACCAGTTAATCCATCTAACATTCCGTTGCTTCGATCGTTTGAAGAACAGCTAAAGAAAGAAGAAGGGAAGCTCGTCGTGTTTGATGGTGGGAGTGACCCGAATAAAATTGGCTTATTAACAAAAGTAGAAAATAATTTCGTTGAGTTGGCTAATGCCAGTGGAGAGACTGTTTATTTAAGATTAAACCATATTAAATCTGTGCAGTTGCCTTAAGGGGGTCAGGTCCATCGGGATTTGATGCCGTTCTTCCGAGATCATCGGGTGTATTTATCCGATCAGGAATAAAGTAGACAAGGAAACCCCTCCCATCACCTTGGGAGGGGTTTCGCTTTTAGGTATCTCAAGCTTTGTACTAGAATGAATCATTGAAATAGCGATTTTTGATCGTGACGAAGACGCTTTATGAAAAGAGGAATGCGAAGTGAAAAGGAAAGCGACAGTGCCTGGAAGGGTACTGTCGCTTTTTTAATAGATTTAAAGTTTCAGAAATTCACCAGACTTAATTGCATGTTCTTCAATCGATCCTTTCGGTAATTCAAGAGTGGACTTTGCCCCTTTAACCGGTGCTATAAAACCCCAGGGTTTAAGACTTTGAACAACCTTTACAACCTCGTTCTCTTCGTTTAAAAAGACAACATCGATCGAAAAGAACATAAAACACATGTGAATGGAATTGCAAGGCGTGATCAGAAGCGCTTCGTGTTGAAGAGGAGTTTTTCGAAACATTAGTCCTTTTAGTCTTTTTATAAAAGTATCAGCCTTCAGCACTCTCAGCGGAAGTGTTCGATATAGTGTATCATCATTTCTCTCCAACATGACTATTCTCCTAAATTATGACGTTATCTATACTATAATAGATGTCTATTTAATACTCAATAACGAATATATTACTATAAAAATTGTAAAAAAAAGAAAAAAAGTTCAAAAAAGGACTTTACAAATTCTCTATAACGAATTATTATGTATTTAAGGTTGTTCGATAAAAAGAACAAGTTAATAATTAATAGACACTATAGTGAACAAAATCTTACCTTAGATAATGTTCGCCGTTTTGAAAGGGGGAACCAGAGGATGAAAAGATTCAGCTGCTTTCTTAGAGCAAGAGGAGGTTAACTGAAGTCACTTCGCGATCATCTACGTAACTGGTTTCTACTAGTAAACAGTCGATTTGTATTCTGGTATTTATGATTTCTTAAATATAACGATTAAAACAAAAACTCTAAGGGGGAAATAAGAATGTTGAAGAAAATGGGACAGTTCGTAAGAGAAGAAGAAGGACAAGGTATGGCGGAGTATGGATTGGTTTTGGCTGGGGTAGCGGTTGTTGCAGTTGGAGTGTTTTTTACTCTAGGCGATAAAATAGTCGAAATCGTTGAAAATATTACTGAATCTTTTGATGGTCCAGCTGGTAGCTAGTAATATAAATTGATGAATCTATGGCCCCACTTACTCAAGTGGGGCCAAATTTAAAAAGCAAAGAGGGACTGCGATGCTATACAGTATCCTGGGCATTGTTTTACTCATTTCATTTATAACAGATGTGCGCAAACGACGCATTTTAAATATCGTTACATTCCTTGCAATGGGAATTGGTTTATTTTACTACACGTTAACTCTTGGTTGGAAAGGTTTTCTGTTTAGTGGTGCTGGACTTCTTGTTGGATTTGCACTTCTTCTGATTCCATATTTGTTAGGGGGAATGGGGGCGGGAGATGTGAAGTTGCTTGCGGCGATTGGCGCCTTAACGGGCACGTCGTTTGTTCTTCACTCTTTTTTTTATACGGCTTTAATTGGCGGAGTGATTGGTCTTATTTTAATTATGAAAAGAATGGAGTTTTGGAAGTTCTTCAAATCTCCAACCTATACGCTATATTCTTTAATGAATCTGAAAGGTTATAAATTCAATAAAGAAAGCAAGCTAACCTATCCTTACGGCGTAGCCATTACGTTCGGTACCTTGTGTGCGGCTTTTGTAGGAGGGATGACATGAGGTCAGAAAAAGGTCAATCAATAGTAGAGTTTGCGCTTGTCCTTCCAGTTCTTGTAATGCTTTTGTTTGGCATTATCGATTTTGGACGTATTTTTCATACGTATCTTGCGATTGACCATGCAAGTAGAGAAGCGGCAAGGACGGCAAGCATCGGAGAGAACGATGCAACGATCGTCTCTACGGCAGTTTCGAGTGCCTCCAGTATTCACCTTACTTCTGGTCAGGTAGCGGTTTCACCAGGTGGTGCGAAATCTTCAGGAAGTGATGTGACTGTTACGATCACTTATCCGGTTCGTTTTCTTACACCAGTTGTTTCAAGCGTAACCGGACCGATTACCTTATCCAGCTCAACTGTTATGAGGGTTGAGTGATGAAAAGGACTCGCTTCTTTTTCGCGAATGAAAGAGGGAATGTGGCCGTTATGCTAGCGCTAAGTTTAACCGTTTTACTTGGCGTAACCGCTATGGTCATCGATGTTGGGCGACTATATCACGAGAAAAGAATTCTTCAAAACGCGATGGATGCAGCGGCACTTTCCGGGGCTCAAGGATTGTTAACGAGTGAGGTAAGTGCTGCTTCTATTGCAAAGGAACTTGCTAGTAAAAATACATTTCCAGTCGACGATGGTGATCTAACGATTACAAGTCAGTCGATCAAAGTATCAAAACAGTCGATTGTTCCGATGACGTTTGCACGCGTATTTGGAATCCAAGAAGCTTCAGTCAAGGCTTCAGCCAAAGCTGAGGTCGGTTTGTTGAAGTCTGCCAAGCGGGTTACGCCTATTGCGATCGAATATACCGCTATTCCGAATGAGACAGAGTTAAAATGCGAAAATACTGGAAAGCATCACGGGAACTGTGGGTACCTTGATATCAACAGTAATGGGGCAAGCGGTTTAGCTGAGAATATCATCAATGGTGTAGAGCTTGAAGTTGGGACGAACGTCCAAACAGAACCCGGGCAAAAATGGGGGCCTGTCAAGAACGCGATTGAAACACTCATTAGTAAGGATGCTGGCAAAGCAAAATGTCAGGCTGCGGCCACAGCAGATTATTCCTGTGCGCGTATCATTATCATTCCGCTTATTGATTCATGGGATGGCGTGAATGGAAAGTCGACGGTTAAGGTTGTCGGATTAGCAGCTTACTGGATTGAACGTTTAGATGAACCGAAGCGAATTGTTGGCAAATTTAAAAAGGTTGTTACTACTGGTGAAATAGGCGGCTCAGGGCCGGGTAATTTATATGGCGTGAAGCTGGTTGAATAGGTTGAAGAGAAGTGAGGGAGAAGGGTATGAAAACAAAAAGAATTTGGATGTGGTCCATCGTATTTGGAGCATTCGCAACAATCATTGTGTATGTTGCCCTATTCACGAATCTAACTACAGACGCAGAAACTGAGGTTAAGAAAGTAGAGGAACCTGAGGTTGCGGCAGAGACGACGATTTCGAAGCGAGAAATACCGAATTCAATGGTTGAAGTGAGCGAGGGACATCGCGCGATCTCGCTAAATGTTGAATTAGCGAGCGGAGTTTCAGGTTATGTACAGCCGGATGACTTCGTTGATGTCATTGCTTATGAAACAAAGATTGATGAAGAAAAGAAGGAATTCAAATCTGCGGTCCTTATACTGCAAAGTGTAAAAGTACTAACGTCAGGTAAGGCGCCTGACACCATGGAAGAAGCTCTCCATTATGAAACAGTCACTCTTGAAGTCACACCTGAGCAAGGTGTGAGCTTAAGTCTAGCCGCTAAGGATAAGGACGGATTTTACCTCATGTTACGGAATGGTGAAGATGATGGAACAGTGAAAGAAGGACTAAAAGAAACAAGACGGGTTTATAAGGAGAATGAATGACAATGGACCTAAACTGGTATTTTTACTCTGACACAAATGCGCATGCAGATGAATTAGAAGCGCTACTTATGAAGAAGAGTCATACTTTAAAAAGCTTTCAACTGTTAGAGGATCTTTTTCATCAGCTTGAGCGAATGCCTCATTCTATTCTTTTTCTTAAAGCCAATACGACTTACAACGTATATGATCTTTGTCAGGAAATTTCAGTTAAATTCCCTTCCACCTATTTGATTATTATCGTACCTGAAAATATGGAAAATACGAAAAAAGCGATGCGAGTTGGAGCTTCAAATATGCTAACGTATTCTTCTGATTCAGAAGAGGTCAATGAAGTGATCATTCAAACACAAACATTTGTGAAACAACGTGCTGACCAGAAGGGAAGCGCTCATCCTCATCTCCAAAAGAAAAATAGCCGAGTGATGTCAATATGTAGTTCTAAGGGTGGGGTTGGTAAAACCACATTATCTGTCAATCTAGCAAATGCTTTTGTGAAAGATGGAAAGAGCGTAGTGATTTTAGATGCGAATTTTCAGTTCGGAGATGTTTCGATGTACGTGGACTTGAAGCCGAAAAGGTCGGTTTATGAATGGGTAAAGGAGGGGGTTGAGCGAGAACGCTATGGAATTGAAAATTATTTAACGCATCACTCAAGTGGTGTTGCCATTCTCTCTACACCTCCTAGACCGGAATTTTTTGAGATCATAACAGAGGAGCACCTGGAGCTTGCCGTTAGTGAACTACGTAAAAGCTATGATGTTATTCTGATTGATACCCCGACGTACATTTCCGAGATTCATCTCAAAAGTCTTATGCTCTGTGATGAGATCCTCTTAGTCACGACGGGCGATTTACCAGTACTAAGAAATACGAAACTTTACTTGGATATGCTGGAATCCCTACAACTAAATGAGAAGGTTAAGATTATTTTAAATAGAGACTCCAAGCACCGCGTCATAGAAGCGAAGCGAATGGAAAGCATTCTTCAAGAGCCAGTCTATGTTTCGTTGCCAGACCAAGGAGTACACATAGCTACAACGATTAATGAAGGTCTTCCACTAGTGATGAAAAATGGGCGGAATGCTTTTTCTAAAGGTATGTTCATCCTTGCGCATCAATTAATACCTGTTAGTAGTGAAGTAGAGAAAAAGCCAAAACGATTCGCTCTGAGTCGATGAAGGGGGAATTTCGTTGTCACTTTTCAAACGATATGCTGAAGAAGAGTCATCAATAGTTGAAGAACGAAAAGAAGTGCCGATCGTGAATACGGTTGAATACAAGCAAGTAGAAACGAAATTGCAAGCTTTTTTGCTAGATGAACTAAAAAAGCACCAGTTTCAAGCTGAAGAAGAATCGAAGAAAATTCGAGAGTGGGGGAAGCTCTTTTTAGATAACGAAGCTGAAAGGCTTACCTTTGAAGAAAAGAAACGAATACTTGAATCAGTAGAGCACGAATTGCTCGGGTATGGGCCGATTACGCCTTTATTGGAAGATGACACTGTTTCAGAAGTGATGGTGAACGGGGCGGAGGCCATTTATTATGAACAGTATGGAAAATTGAAGAAAAGCTTTCTAACTTTTCGCGATGATGATCATTTAAGTCGTGTGATCGAACGAATTGTTTCTCCTCTCGGAAGAAGAATCGATGAAAGCTCTCCGATGGTAGATGCGCGACTTCCTGATGGATCACGTGTAAATGCCGTTATTCCACCCCTTTCCTTGACAGGGCCTTCCCTTACGATAAGAAAATTCTCTGCTACGCCTCTTCAAATGCACGATCTCATAAATTATCAGACTCTAAGTGAAGACATGGCGGAGTTTCTAGAAATTTGTGTTCAATCGAGATTAAATGTTTTTATTAGCGGGGGAACTGGCTCGGGAAAGACATCAACACTTAATGTGCTTTCTTCCTTTATCCCGAACGATGAGCGAATTGTAACGATTGAAGATGCAGCGGAGTTGAACTTATCTCAGGAGCACATTGTTTCATTAGAATCGCGGCCTCCTAATATTGAAGGCAAGGGGGAGATTTCGATTCGAGAGCTTGTCCGGAATGCGCTGAGAATGCGACCTGATCGAATTGTTGTTGGTGAGGTCCGTGGGGCGGAGGCGCTTGATATGCTTCAGGCGATGAATACAGGGCATGACGGCAGTCTTAGTACAGGACATGCCAATTCACCAAGAGATATGTTGTCACGACTTGAAACAATGGTGCTGATGGCTGGGTTTGATTTACCTTTACGAGCCATTCGAGAGCAAATTGCTAATGCACTGGATCTTATTGTTCAACAGGCTAGAATGAAGGATGGATCGAGGAAGATCACCCGTATTACCGAGGTGATTGGTATGGAAGAAAACATCATTGTTCTTCAAGATTTGTTTGTTTATAAGGAAACGGGACGAAACAGCGATGGTAGCGTAGAAGGGCATTTTGAAACAACCGGGGTAAGACCGAATGTATCAGAACTTCTTGAACAAAATGGCTACAAGATTTCATCATCTTGGTTTAAAGAGGTGTGGTGAAATGAATGATTGGGTTCTCCTTGTAGTGATTTTTGTTTCAGTGACCTTACTCTTTTATTTGATTTCCAAAGGGGTTATGAGAAAGAAAAAAACCAATGAGCGTATTAAGAGGTTTATCCCACAAGCCGTCGCTGTCACTGAGGTTAAGGAAAAGCAAAAGAATGAAACATTTAGAAAATGGATTGGTTCATTTGCAAAAGCATTTTCTGGCATACAGTTTAGCCAAAAAACAAAGAAATCTCTTGAACAATCGGGAAGTTCATTAAAAGCAGAAGAGTTCTTTGTTATTCGCATTTTAAGTGCGATGGCAGTGGCTGGATTGCTCTATGTCCTTGATGTACCATGGTTTGTTAGCATTCTATCGCTTTTGATCGGTTTTATTATTCCTGGTATCTATATCACGATTAAAGCAAGGAAGAGAATCAAGCTACTATCCTATCAGCTTGTTGAGGCGCTTGGTACGATGTCCAACTCAATGAGGGCAGGGTTTAGTTTCGTGCAGACGATGCAACTCATTGGGAAAGAAATGCCAGATCCGATTGGTCCAGAATTTGATCGTACTGTTCGTGAAATTGGAATGGGTATACCTATGGAAACCGTGTTTCAAAGCCTGTTAGAACGTTTACCAAATAAAGAGCTTGAAGTTGTTATACAAGCTATTCTTGCGCAACGTAAAAGTGGTGGGAACCTGGCGCAGCTTATGGATACGATGGAAGATACTATTCGAGGGAGGATCCGGATTCTCGAAGAACTAAAGACACTGACGGCACAAGGAAAGTTATCATCCTGGATCATTACTGCTCTCCCTCTTGTGATGGGAATCTACCTCTATTTTGTAAGTCCTGAATACCTTGAACCAATGCTTACCTATCCATTGGGCTGGTTTCTTCTAGTAACAGGGGCGATTTCACTATTCATCGGCTGGTTTTTAATTCAAAAGATTGTTCGGATTGAGGTGTAACCAATGATTGCTATTCTGTTTATGCTTTGTACGATGGTTTGTTTCGTATTGTTTATTGCTGCCCTTCTTAAAACCGTTTATCGAAAAGAACTTGCTCTTGAATCTCGCGTTGAGCACTATTTTGGCAAGGAAGAAAAAATTCAACGTAAAACCGAAAAAAGAGAAAGTGGATCTTACCATCCACTACTTCGTAAATATTGGGGAATGGGTATTGAACAGGTGAGTAAAACATTTGCAAGAAAGGATCGAAAGAAGTTAGATATGCTCCTCCATGAGGCTGGATATGGAAACCGTTCGGCAGTTGAATTCCGACTTATTCAACTTCTTCTCAGCATCGGTGGAGGGTTCTTAACTTACTTGCTTATGGTGCCTGTGACGGATGGAAATGCTTCTATGACACTTGTATTAGCACTTGGGGTTGTTTTCTTATTTTATCGATATCCTTTGTTTTACTTAGCGAAGAAAAAAACGCAGCGCGTTAAAATAATCGATATGGAAATGTCCGATTTCTTTGATATGGTAAGTCTACTTCTTGAAGCAGGCGTAGGACTTGAAGGGGCGATCAAAAATGTATGTGCAAGAAAGTCTGGCCCACTTGCGGATGAGTTTAGTCAGGCATTAGATGAGATGAAGCGAGGGAAATCGCGACGAGAAGCATTTTATAATCTGAAAAAACGTGTTCCTTCAGATTATTTTCAAAGTGTGATGATGTCGATTATTCAAGCCGATCATCTTGGAATCGGAATGTCAAAAGTTATTAAAAATATTACGGCACGCATTCGTGAACAGAGACGTGAACGAGCACGCGAGCAAGCGATGAAAGCTCCAGTGAAAATGCTCATACCTATGGTTCTCTTTATTTTTCCACCCCTCTTTATCATTATCCTTGGACCGATGGTAGTGAAGATCGTCGTGGATGGCTTTGGTTAAGAGAAGACGAACACCTCCATTTCTACTGCAATGCAAAAAAATCACCTTTTCTAAACGACGCTTCCATTTGGAGGTGTCTATTTTTGTATGTAGTAGAAAAAATACGAATACAAAACTTCAAAATGATAAAATGGAAATAAGAAATTTCATCGAGGTTTGTATTTTAAGGAGGACAATAAATGCAACAGATTAAACAAATTGGCAATCGCTTTTACTATCAAACACCAGTTTCCGAAACGGACCGACCGATTCTAGGAATGGTGATTGGAGATAGAAAGTCTCTGATGATCGATGCTGGGAATTCAGAGGACCATGCTCGTTATTTTCTAAAAGAACTATCGGAAAAAGGATTCAAGGAACCGGACATGGTCGCGCTCACTCATTGGCATTGGGATCATATCTTTGGACTATCGGCGCTGAAAGATGCAGTCTCCTTATCCTCGCATCAGACGAAAGAGGAAATTAGTAAGCTTATTCCATTAGGATGGTCTGATGATGAGTTGGATGAGCGGGTGAAAGAAGGCACTGAAATTGAATTTTGTGCAAATGCGATCAAGAAGGAATTTGTGGATTCTCGAGACATTACGATTACGCTACCAGATGTAACGTTTGGTGAGAAAATGGAGATTGATCTTGGTGGTGTCACGTGTATTCTTCACCCTGTTGGAGGCGATCACGCGGCTGATTCGGTTGTGATTTATATGAAGGAAGAGAAAATCCTTTTTCTTGGAGACTGCTTTTATCCTGATATTTTTTCAGAAAAAGTCAACTACACTGTTAACACAACAAATCGACTGCTTGATCAATTAGAAAGCTTTGAGGCAGAATGGTTCATCTTATCACACGGGGAGGCAATCTCTAAGGAGGATTTTAAGAACGAAGTGAACCTTTTACGTGCTGTTGCTTCTATTACTGAGGAGTGCAATGGTGATGTTACACGTATGCAAAAGTTGTATGAGCATAATGTTGGCAGAGACTCACGCGAAGAGGAGCTTGAAGTGATTCAAGAATTTGCTAACGGGTATACGATGTAAAAAGCGCTAGTTGGAATGACTTTCTTCAAAGAACGGAGTGGGATGTATGGCAATCATTCATGTAGAAAATGCTTATTACACACGTGAGAAACAGATGATTTTATCCGATATTTCTTTTTCCGTAGAGAAAGGACAGCATCAGGCCATTATCGGATTAAATGGATCAGGTAAAACGACACTACTTCAGTTAATTCACGGCTCGATCTGGCCACTGCTTCGCTATGATCCCGTCGTTGAAGTATTGGGGCATCGTCTTGGGAAAACTGATTTGAATGAGCTTAGAAAATCTATTGGCTGGGTGAGCAACGCTTTCACTGAGCGTATCTCGCCGATGCAGGAGCAGGTGACGGAACAGGAAGAATCGCAAGCGATGAAGATGATGCAGGAATGGGGGATTGCTCATTTACGCGGTAAACCTTTTCGAATTTGCTCTCAAGGTGAGAAGCAGAAAGTCCTGATAGCGAGAGCTTTGATGTCTTCGCCAAAGCTTCTTATTCTAGATGAACCGTGCAACGGACTTGATCTATATTCACGCGAACAGTTATTAGCTCAGGTTGAACGACTTGGAAAAGAGGAAGATGGTCCAACCATATTGTATATCACTCATCATATTGAAGAGATTTGTCCCGTATTCACTCACGCCATGATTATGGAAAATGGTCGAATTGCAGTGAATGGCAAGAAGAAAGATGTGTTAACAGCTGAACATCTTAGTAAAAGTATGGGCGTCCCTTTAGAAGTGACGTGGAACAGAGAGCGACCTTGGGTTCAGGTGAATTCAAATGAGATGAAGCCAGCTTATCCATCTGCATAAGGACCGTGTATCTCAAAAATGCCCAAATTCGTTCATCGTCAAAAGGAGGTATGTATTGAAGGATTTTGATTCGCTAACTCATAAAGAAATTGCGATTCGATATACGGTATTGACGCTGTTTCTATCGTCTACCATTTTTATAGTGGATTACGACCTTCCACTCTGGGCGTATGTCATATGCATGCTTCTATCGATATTTGGTATTGCGGTGAACTTGTTGAAATGGAAACGTGGGAAAAAAGTTAACGTCACATTTAAAGATCATGTCATTCGCTCCTGCGTTTTTTCTTTCATGGCCTTTCTCTTGTTGGTGCTGCCTTTTGACTACAGTTGGTTGATGATTCTTATGATTCTATCTCTTGTCATGGCGAATACGATTGATTTCATGCGCATGCGGAATAGGATACAAGAGGGGCAACGGCAGGGATAAAAGACCTGAATCATTTGGATTATTTTTCATGAAGATTGCTGGTGTTATCGCCATTTAGTTAATTGAATGATGATAATTTTCTAATAATATATTGACTTTTATTCGATCACGAGATAACATTTGAACCAATCATTGTCATTTACAATTTGATAGCAACATTTCTTATCAAGAGAGGTGGAGGGACTGGCCCTATGAAGCTTCGGCAACCGATGAGATGATCCTTCATCTCATACTGTGCCAAATCCAGCAGGTTTATCCTGAAAGATAAGAAGACTGGCTTCGTACTTACAAACCTTTCTTCTTATGTTTTGAGAAGAGAGGTTTTTTGTGTTGAATGGGTTAGGGGGAATGCAGACGAATTTATTTGCTATTAATTCCGAGTAAACTACTTTCATTACATTGAATTAAATTTTAGTATTGTGAGGTGGATTGTATTGCAGTTACAGGTTGTGAATAGCCCTTTTGACAAAGAACAAACGGAGCTTTTAAATCGTCTCTTACCAACATTAAATGAGACGCAGAAAATATGGCTGAGCGGATACCTTTCCGTACCAGGTAGCTCTGAAGCTGCGGCAGCTACTGAGACGATTGCTCAAGGTGTTTCTGCTTCAGAAGCATTCTCTAAACAAGAAGCAAAAACACGTGAGCTTACGATTCTCTATGGCTCACATACTGGCAATTGTCAGTCACTAGCGGAATCTTTCTTTGAGCGATTGGAAAACGAGAAATACAACGTTACCCTTTCATCGCTTGATGATTTTAAGCCAAAGTCGCTTAAAAAAGTAGAAGATTTATTATTGATTACAAGCACCCATGGAGATGGCGATCCTCCTGATAATGCGTTAAGCTTCCATGACTTTGTTCAAAGTAAGAGAGCCCCTGAATTAGATGGTCTCAGATTCTCAGTCTTATCACTTGGTGATAGCTCCTATGAATTTTTCTGCCAAACCGGGAAAGATTTTGACAAGCGCTTTGAAGAATTAGGTGCAACAAGGCTCTATCCTCGTGTAGATTGTGATCTTGATTTCGAAGAGCCTGCAGAAGAGTGGTTCGAAGGCGTGACGGGAGTATTGAAAGAAGATCAGTCTACGAGAGAATCGACTTCTGAAACAAAACCTGATGAGTCGAATCAGACGTATTCCAGAACGAATCCATTCAAAGCCGAAATTCTTGAGAATGTTAATTTGAATGGACGTGGATCGAATAAAGAAACACGGCACATTGAGCTTGATCTTGAAGGATCGAACCTTGAATATGAGCCGGGTGATAGCCTTGGTATTTACCCGGAGAATGATACTGCTCTTGTCCGTCAGCTAATCGATGAAATGAACTGGAAGCGAGAAGAACAGGTTACGGTGAACAAAAAGGGTGACGTTCAGCCACTTGAAGAAGCTTTAACGAAAACATATGAGATTACGAGTCTCACAAAGCCATTGCTCAAGAAGATTGCAGAGCTGACATCAAGTTTTGAGCTTAAGCGCATGGTTGAAGCGGAAGGCGAAGAACTAAGAACATACCTTTACGGTAGAGATTTAATTGATTTGGTGAAGGACTACGGACCGTGGACCGTCTCGGCACAGGAGTTTGTAAACGTTCTGCGCAAAATTCCGGTTCGTCTTTATTCGATCGCAAGCAGTTCAAACGCAAATCCAGATGAAGTTCATCTCACAATTGGGGCACTAAGGTATGATGCACATGGTCGAGCTCGTACGGGCGTATGCTCTGGCCAATGCGCAGAGCGCTCACAAGCGGGGGATACACTCCCAATATTTGTGCAGCGAAATCAAAACTTTAGACTTCCGGATCATCCTGACACCCCTATCATTATGACAGGCGCAGGCACTGGCGTAGCGCCGTACCGGGCATTCTTACAAGAGCGAGAAGAAAGTGGCGCAAGTGGAGAAACGTGGCTATTCTTTGGTGAACAGCATTTTGTCACAGACTTTCTTTATCAAGTCGAATGGCAGAAGTGGTTAAAAGATGGGGTGCTTTCTCGTATGGACGTGGCGTTTTCTCGTGATTCAGAAGAGAAAGTGTATGTTCAGCACCGCATGCTCGAGCGAAGTAAAGAACTATACGAGTGGCTGCAAGAGGGTGCGCACGTCTACGTATGTGGAGATGAAAAGTATATGGCAAAAGACGTTCACGTGGCACTCGTTAACATCTTAGAGCAACAGGGGAATTTCAGTGAATCAGAAGCAGAAGCTTATCTTGCAGATCTACGTAACGCGAAACGCTACCAGCGCGATGTGTACTAAGCGCAACAGGGAAGGAGATTGACCATGTCCAAAAAGACGGTAACAGAAGACGGCAAACCGAGTGAAATGGAGAAAATCAAAGACGAAAGTGATTACTTACGTGGCTCGCTTGTGAAAAGCTTTGCGGATCCCATCACCGCTTCCATCCCAGATGCAGATACAAAACTATTAAAATTTCATGGGAGCTATATGCAAGATGATCGCGATATTCGTCAGGAGCGAAAACAGCAGAAGCTTGAACCAGCTTATCAGTTTATGGTTCGAGTGCGACTACCTGGTGGAGTAGCTACGCCAGAACAATGGCTAGTAATGGATGATCTTGCGAATCAATACGGAAATGGAACGCTAAAGCTAACAACGCGCCAAACGTTCCAGATGCATGGGATCTTAAAGTGGAATATGAAGAAAAGTATTCAGGCAATGGACCAGGTTCTGATGGATTCTCTTGCGGCATGCGGTGACGTGAATCGTAATGTGATGTGTAATGCCAATCCCTATCAATCTGATATTCATGCCGAGGTGCATGGGTGGGCACGGAAGTTAAGCGATGATCTTCTGCCGAGAACGAGAGCGTATCATGAAATCTGGTTAGACGAAGAAAAAGTGCTTGATCGAAAAGAAGAGGAAATTGAGCCGATGTATGGTCCTCATTACTTGCCGAGAAAGTTTAAGATCGGGGTCGCTGTTCCACCATCAAACGACGTGGATATTTTCTCACAAGATCTTGGTTTTATTGCAATTCTTGAAGATGGCAAGCTACAAGGATTTAATGTCGCAGTAGGCGGCGGCATGGGTATGACGCATGGGGACACAAGTACGTATCCTCAGCTGTCCCGAATCATTGGTTTCTGTACACCTGATAAGATTGTTGATGTTGCTGAGAAAATCATTACAATTCAGCGGGATTATGGCAATCGCTCAGAGCGGAAGAACGCTCGCTTCAAATATACGATCGATCGAAGAGGACTGGACTGGGTTCGGAACGAATTGAATAATAGACTGGGCTATGAACTAGAAGAAGCTCGTTCTTATCATTTCGATCATAATGGTGATCGCTATGGATGGGTAAAAGGTGATGGAAAGTGGCATTTAACGCTCTTTATCCAAAATGGTCGTATTGTGGATTTAGAAGATTATCAGATTATGACAGGGCTTCGTGAAATTGCAAAGGTTCACGAAGGAGATTTCAGACTAACGCCGAACCAGAATCTCATTATAGCGAATGTATCAGAAGAAAAGAAAGCAGAGATTGATGAGCTTGTGGCAACATACGGTCTTACAGATGGGAAACAAAATTCAGCACTGCGCCGTAATTAGATGGCCTGCGTGGCGTTCCCAACATGCGGTCTAGCGATGGCAGAAGCAGAGCGTTATCTACCTTCTCTCATTGATAAGATTGAAGAGATTGCAGATGAAGCGGGACTGAGAGAAGAAGAAATCGTAATCCGCATGTCGGGCTGTCCAAATAGCTGCTCACGTCCGACGCTTGGTGAGATTGCCTTTATTGGGAAAGCGCCTGGTAAGTACAATATGTACACGGGAGCAGGGTTTGTTGGGGATCGGTTAAGCAAGCTTTATAAAGAAAACATTGGCGAAGAAGAAATCCTTGCTTCACTAAAACCGATTCTATTTAACTACGCGAAAGAAAAAGAGCAGCATGAGCATTTCGGTGATTATGTGATTCGTGCAGGGTATGTGGAAGAAGTGCGATCAGGACTTGATTTTCATAGTTAGTTATGACGAAATGAAGCCCGAAGTTCATCAAGTGTGAACTTTGGGTTTCAACACGTCTTTCATTAAATCGTTGGAGGTGCTTCAATGCCGTATAGTATGGTTTCTCATTTAGTGTGTCCAAAGTGCAACGAGACATATGATTCAGATACGATTCAACAGCTTTGTGTTTGTGGTTCACCACTTCTTGTCGAATATGATCTTGATGAGGTGAAAAAGCGTCTTACAAAGGAAATGATTGCCGGACGAGAACAGTCGCTCTGGCGCTATCATGAATTACTTCCGGTTAAAGAAGAAAAGAATAAAGTTAGTTTTGAAGAAGGGATGACCCCTTTCCTGCCACTACCATCCCTTGGTCAGAAAATGAATCTCTCAAACTTATACATAAAAGACGAGGGAATGGTGCCGACGGGTTCATTTAAAGCTCGGGGAGCGGCAGTCGGCATTTCGAAGGCAAAGGAGCTTGGCGTTCAGAACCTT
This sequence comes from Pseudalkalibacillus sp. NRS-1564, assembly GCF_050467905.1. Classification (NCBI taxonomy): domain Bacteria; kingdom Bacillati; phylum Bacillota; class Bacilli; order Caryophanales; family Fictibacillaceae; genus Pseudalkalibacillus; species Pseudalkalibacillus sp. NRS-1564. Next base: position 112,551 of record NZ_JBITPM010000002.1, read on the forward strand.
GCGATGCCGACAAATGGAAATGCTGGAGCTGCCTGGTCACTTTATGCAGCAAAGGCTGGGTTGGACGCTCATATCGTTATGCCTGTTGACGCACCTGAGATTACGAGAAAAGAAGTGAGTATTTCTGGTGCTCATCTTTATCTAGTCAACGGGTTAATAAGTGACGCTGGTAAAATAGTTGGTGATCTCGTGAAAGAGCAAGGATTTTATGATGCATCTACCCTAAAAGAGCCCTATCGCATTGAAGGTAAAAAAACGATGGGGTATGAAATAGCGGAACAGCTGAATTGGGAGCTTCCTGATGTAATTCTTTATCCAACAGGCGGTGGCGTTGGTCTTATTGGGATCTATAAAGCGTTTCTTGAGCTTCAGAAGCTTGGTTGGATTAAGGATCAAAAGCTTCCAAGATTAGTTGCTGTGCAATCGGAGGGGTGTGCCCCTATTGTGAAGGCATTCGAAGAAGGAAAAACTGAGTCTGAGTTCTGGGAAAATTCAACGACGCATGCGTTTGGTATCAATGTACCTAAAGCGATCGGAGACTTTCTTGTATTGGATGCGATCTATCAAACAGACGGGTGTGCCGTTGCTGTTTCTGAAGAAGATATTCGAATCTCTCAGCGAGAAGTTGCTGCGTTAGAAGGGCAATTTATTTGTCCCGAAGGAGCGAGTACATTCGCTGCTGCGGAAAGATTAAGGGAACGAAATTGGATCAAAGAAAATGAACAGGTTATTTGTTTAAATACGGGCCTTGGTATTAAATATCCAGATGCTTTTGAAGTAAATGTGAAAACAATGGAGACGAATGAAAGAATCAACGTCTAATATCTTAGCCATACCAAAGGTAATGCACCACTCTGAGATTTTCTTAGAGGGGTGCATTTCTATTTAAGCTAAATATTGTTTTGAAGTGAAAAATTCTTCTTCCATTAACACGTAAGGGTGAGTTTCCATCAAAATGTTAATGAGGTAATCAGGCATTCTTTCTCCATCGTATGCACAAATAAGAGGGAAGGAAAGATCGTTAACTGCTTCGTCTACAATTTTTTCGAAGTCTTCTATAAGGTGAAGAGGGTCTTCCATCGAGGCCCATTCCACATGTGCCCATGAGCGGAAGGAGAGATTAGATTCCACATAAGGTTGAACGGTCTTTTTGAAATATTCATGAATAGCAGGAGGATGATAACTGCCGCTAGAAAAGTAAAAGTCGAAGCTGTTCACTCTGTGGACAAACTTCATTTCGTTAGCCGTTAACCTTGAGGTTAATTCTTTCTCAATCATCGGATACAGGCGATCATTTTCGATTAAGATGACGTAATCTCCGTTCGCGACTCCTTTTTCAGTATAACTAACGACTTGTTCGAGGTAATTCTTCATCCCATGGTAGGCATAAAGCACATGAACACTTTTTTGCTCCTCGAACAGCTGATTCATCTTGCTAGTCAAGTGATCACCCCTTCGTTTTCTTCTACCTTTATTTTACTACAATTCTTCGAAGAGATACATGGCGGTATGAGTAGGCATGAGGTTTTTATTTCGGTAAAGGTGAGAAAGATCGTGCGATATGAAAAAAAGCCAGATTCTGTGTGAGAACAGAATTTGGCTTTTATCCTTTACGTTTAATCAATTGGATCGACGGATTTTCCGTATCGAAGAACATCGAATACGGCCATCCCATCACTAGGTCTGCCATTGTCATTACGGAAGGGCATAAGTGAGAAGAAAATAAAGTAGATAGAGAAATAGGTGAACTGATAGAAAAACAGCGTTACAGGTATTGTGTTTGAGGTAATCAAGTAGTTAATGATTAAAATCACAATGAGATTAAATAGACTGCCACCTAAATAGATCGCAACGTGTGCCCACGTTTTGTTGTAGGTTAATTCTTCGTATTGGCACCAGCCTTCCATGAAATACTTTCTTCTAATTTCCAGCGGTCCTATATGAAAGAGCGTGCGTCCTGTACCGATGCAAAATTTCACTTTGCCTCCAAATAGCCGCGCTATGAGCACGTGACCCGCTTCATGGACAAGAGTGACAATTGGTAGAATAATGAAGAAATTCACAAAGAACATGGGAATATCATTTAAAGTAAACATGGTTATACCTCCGAGATGTAAGTATCAACTAAAGTTTGGTATGACTATAAAAAGGAACGTTCCCGATTTACTCGTTTCCTAACTGATTTTCGATAAGAAACATGAAACGGTAATAAAAGAAATGCTCTTGATACATCTTTACTTGTAAGGGCATAGCGGTAATAAGCTTTCGGAATTTGCGATTGTTGAACTAAGGAAAATAAAAAGGAATTAACGAAAGGGCGGAGTAAATAGTAAGTGAAAGGTGATGAAATAAAGGGGGTATTTTGATGTATGAACTGAAAACGAAAGAAACGGATAACAGTGTGATTGAATTCATCGAAAGCGTTGATCATCCAAAGAAGCGGGAGGATGGCTATCGTTTGTTAGATCTTTTTACTGAAACAACAGGGTATGAAGCGAAAATGTGGGGACCAAGTATTATTGGATTCGGAAGTTATCATTATAAATACGCTACGGGACATGAGGGGGATGCACCGCTCGTTGGATTTTCTCCTAGGAAGGCTAAGATTAGCTTGTATCTCGCTCAAGGAGAACCAGAGCGCGAGGAAGCTTTAGCTCGATTAGGAAAACATAAAACGGGGAAAGCTTGCGTTTATGTAAATAAGCTTGCGGACATCGATCTTGAAGTACTTAAAGAGCTAATATGTCAATCAGTCGAATATTTGAAAAAGCTGTACCCAGAAAAATAAGGTAGATATTGCATAGTAAGGCGGAAACATAATAATTTATATTGCTAGAGAGAATGGTACGATGAGCCAATTAGTGAAATTTCAACATAAGGGTCAGGCGCAGATGTGCCTGACCCTTATGTTGGTTTCAAAACCTTTAGATTATTGTGCTTGCACGGTTTCAAGCGCTACTGCTTTAATGTCACCTTCCTTTGATTCTGAGACGAAAGAAAGTCTGTTTTCACCAGTATGATACACGTGCAAATATTCGTTATCCAGTTCATTAAAGACGACCTCATCAGGTTCTCCAAATTGACAAACGACATCTGTGTAAGGGATAGCGGGTCCTTCTGATAACGCGTTATAACGTAAATGACTTACCGTTTCGTTTGCAGTTAAGTAAGCGTACTTTTCATCATAGAATCCAGGTGTTCCTTCATAGAACGTTTCATCATAAGTCATCTCTGGCTTTATTTTCTTTAAGGCTTCTTCAGACATTCCAATAAAAATGGAGGCATCCTTCAGGTGACCTTGCTCTGCAAAATTCAGTAATTCTGAATGGAACGGAGCTTTTTCACAGGAAGTAGGGGTATTCTCGGCTGATGTTAATGGTTTTTCATCTGTCATCGTATAATCACCATTAAACCCAACAGCTGCGTCATGATAACTAAGACAGGCTTCTTCAATAAATGTAATGACGTCATTCGTTCGAATAAACGTACCGGAACAAGACGGATCTTCCGTATCCTCAAACGTTGCTTCATCACCGTTTATTGTAGCTGTACCATTCAATTTCCCAACATCCGATCCACTACTTACGTCGATCGTAAACTGAAAGGATTCCTTCGTCACGTTTGATATGCTTAAATTCCCCTGATCGAACGCAGGATCAATATAAAGTGCTTCTTTCCATTCAGAAGAACTTTCTTCGTTCGCTGCTTCATCTTTCGGATTGGATTCCAGTTCAATTCGAGTGTATACGCCTGTAAAAGAAGCGCTATTCTCATTCATTGATTCACACGCTTCACTCGTATCGATGGCTAATCGGTCCTCCTTCCAACCAAACGAGGCTTTGCAAGCATCGTTATCAGGGTGTGTGAAATGAGCCATTTCTCCGTCGACTTCAGCAGTTCCTGAAAGCTCTCCAACATTTTGACCATCATAGGATTGAAGCATAAACGTAAATGAAGTAGAAGCTGAATCTGTTATATCGAGACCCCCATGGATTTCTCCATCTTTCTCCCACTTGTACGTGCCATCTTGAAAAAGAATGTCTTTTTGTACGGTTTCCTCTGCAGACTTGTCCACCGTTTCTTTCTCCGCTTCTACCTTTTCCGATGAGTCAGAAGTAGTTAAGAAGTTACATGACGTGACGATGAGTAATAAGATAAACACCAATACGTGACGAAGCGTTTTCATAAGATTCCTCCCTACTGAAGTAAGTTGATGCCATCATTATACATAACGTTCCGTAAAAGAATGGGATAATGGTGTCGAGCGGGGAAAAAATTCCTTGTCTAGTTTAAGCGAATTCTTTTGTAATTTAGTTGACCATTTCCGGGGAAATGAATGGAAGAAGTCGAATGCAACATTACTTTTCGTTCCGATGGGGAAGAATGTGTTGAAAATAGGGAGCAAGGTATAATATCTAAATATTCTATTGCCAATTGAGCGAGTGGACGATTATGATGAATTTAAATGAGACAAGTTCGTCATGTCATAACAACTGGTGGGATGGAATGAAAACCTTAACAAAACAGCTCATTCGTTTATTTGAATCAGTTCATGGAAGTATTTTAAGAAAATCTGTCATGATTTTTGTTTTCATTCTAGTTATTCCAACGTTAATGATCTATCAGCTGATCATCAACTATGCGGAAGAGATGATTGAGCAGGACATTATTAGTGAAAATGTCGCGAACACGGAAAGTATCGTGAAGCGCGTAAATAATGAAATTTCCAGTGTTGTTTTACAGCTGCATTTAATGGCAGGAAATGGAGAAGAAAACGAAATTAACGCGGAACGTATGTATGAGCGATCCAGACAGGCGATTGCCCAGAGCTCTATTATTCGGTCTATCTATTATCTAGATGACACTAGTAACGTCATATTTGAATCTCCTTTTGCCCCTGAGCTTGAAGGTGTCTCCTATCACTATCCAGAGTTTGATCGAATTCAATGGACGCACAATTATGCTGTTTCTAGTGTTATTCAAAATTTTAGCGGTGAGGATATTGTTTCGGTGGGGATTCCGGTCTTTGACGAAAAAAATGATTTTCAAGGTGCTTTAATTGCAGAATTTAGTCAGGATTATTTATCTGAAATCGTCAGAAGTATCAGCATGAGTGAAGGACATTTTGGGATGATGGTTGATCCAGAAGGAATTGTCGTGGCTTCTACTAATGAACAATCAATCGGAACAGCTATTTCAAGTGATTTGCCTTCTGAGCAAATATTTGAGGAAGTTTCAGGGGTTGCACGTTCATCTTATGGAGGGGATCAGAGCATCATCGCTTATCAAACACTGCGTGATGAATGGGGTCTCGTTTACGGAGTGTCAGAAGATATTGCCTTTGCCCCCGTTCGAAAACTATCGCTAGTGCTTACGTTATCTTTTCTCGGGATTCTCATTCTTTCTTTCTTTTTCATCGTTGCCGGTATTCGAAATATTGTTTATCCCATTATTCGATTAACAGATTATGCAAAGGATTATAGGAAGAAGGTTTTTTATCAGGAGCATGATCCATCTCAAAGTGTCCGAAAAGATGAAGTGGGAGAATTGACTCGAACGATCATTTCCGTCGGCAATAGTAATTATGAGAAGCAGCATCAGCTAGAAGAAAGTGAACGCTACTTAAATGACATGATTGAAGGAATCCCTTATGGCATGATTACGATTAATGATCACGCGATCGTAACGCATGTGAACAAACGATTCGAAAACCTTATTGGGTTTAGTAGAAATGATCTCGTCGGAAAGTCATTATCAGAACTTCCAATTAAAAGTACAGATGAAGACTTTATGTTGTTAAAAGCCTTAATCTCTGAGGAACCTAGCATCGAATGTGAAAGCTACATTATCGATGCAAAGGGAAGGCGTCACATTGTGAATATCGCTACGTCTCGTTTCTACAATGCTCAGAATGAAATTATTGGCAGCATTGCTGTGCTACAGGATATTTCACAAATGAAGATGCTAGAGTCACGGTTGAAACAAAATGATAAGCTTGCATTGATAGGGCAAATTACCACGGGTATTGCTCATGAAATCAAAAACCCGCTTGCGATTTTAACAGGATCTTCTGAGATGTTAAGAGAAGAAGTGGAGGAAGCCAATAGTTCAGAAGAGATTCTTGAATTATCGCGTGATATTGATCAAGTCGTGAAACGAATGAAGACGATTGTGAATAATTTCTTGAATTTTGCAAAAGTGAACAAAGCCGATGCTCGACCAATTCAGTTGAAGAAAGTGACTGATGAAGTCCTACATCTAGTGAGATTTAAGCTAAAAGAATTAAATATAGAGGTCGTAAAGCACTATGAGACAAGCGGAGACCTCGTCGGTTTCTATGATGAGTTAATTCAAGCCTTTTTAAATATCATTCTTAATGCAACAGACGCAATGAAAGAGGAAGGAACATTAACCGTTACGATTGAAGAGGACGAGAAATATGTTCATGTCGCTATCGGAGACACAGGAACGGGCATTATGACGAGTAATCTTGAATGGCTTTTTGATCCATTCTTTTCGACTAAGGAAGAAGGGAATGGACTTGGATTAACAATCGCGAGAGATATCATTAAAGAAAATAATGGCGACCTTACGGTTGAGAGCGTAGAGGGTGAGGGGACAACAATTCATTGTTGGTTCCACCGATAGAAAAGGGGTGGCGTTATGGAGAGAACCGTTTTGATCGTAGATGATGAGATGCAGCTTGCGAAGCTAATCGGCAGGAAATTAACGAAGGCAGGCCTATCGTCAGTTTTGGCTCATACGGGAAGTACTGCTATCGACTTATTTAAAAGAAAAGAAATGGCAGTGGTGATTCTGGATTATATGCTACCAGATATGACGGGTCTTCAAGTATTGGAAGAAATGAAAAGGCTGAAGCCAGATGTGCCGGTCATTATGATGACGGCTTATGGAAATGTCGAGAGTGCTGTCGGGGCAATGAAACTGGGCGCCGTCGATTATTTGAACAAACCGATGGAGCTCGAAGAAGTAAAAGAGTTGGTTATGAAACAACTCGATACAAAGGTAGAGGCTCCGCCAAAAGAAAACGATCCATTTGTATTTCAAAGTCCTGAGATGAAGCGTGTGATGGCATTTCTAGGTCAGGTGAAGGATACGGATGCAAGTATATTAGTGCTAGGTGAGAGTGGCGTTGGCAAAACGGCTCTTGCTCATTGGATTCATTCAAATAGTTATCGTGGGGCGGGCCCAATGCTATCGATTAACTGTGCGGCTATACCTGAGCACCTTCTTGAAAGTGAGTTGTTTGGCTATCAGAAGGGAGCATTTACGGGAGCTGCAACAACGAAAATCGGAAAATTTGCTGCTGCAGATAAAGGGACGATTTTTCTAGATGAGATTGGAGAGATTTCACCTTCCATGCAAGCGAAGCTTCTTCATGTCATTGAAGATAAAAAGGTGATGCAGCTAGGTAGCAATGAATATCGCACAGTAGATGTACGAATCATTACAGCGACGAATAAGGATTTAAAAAAATCCGTTGCGGAAGGTACGTTTCGTGAGGATCTTTACTATCGTCTAAATTTAATCGAAATTGAGATCCCTCCCCTACGTGAAAGGATGGAAGATATCCCCCTTTTCATTCAATCACAAATGAAGAAATTAAATGGAAAGTATAAGAAACAAATTTATATAGCAGAGGAAAGCATCAACCTTCTCCTCCGTCATACGTGGCCAGGTAACATTCGCGAGCTACTCAATATGCTTGAACGCATTCATATCGTAAAACGAGAAGGAACAATTATGCCAGAAGACCTTGCGCATGCATCTCTTATGTCGATACCAAAAGATGAACCAGTAGGATCACAGGACTTCAGTGGAAGTCTTTCCGAGGTGCTAGAAGATATAGAGGAAAAGATGATTCGACAAGCGCTTGGAGAAACAAATGGCAACCAGACGAAAGCAGCAGACCGACTTGGAATTGCCAGGCATACGTTAATTTACAAAATGAAAAAAATCGGCATCAGTCTATGAGAAGGTTTCTTCTAATCGTTGGATGCCTTACTTTCCTTATTTCTTGTCAGTCAAAAGAAGAAATAAAGCAGGAAGATGCGAAAGTGAACGCTCATCTGACTATTAAACTTGGATCCAAAGCATTTACCGAACAATACCTTTTAATGAAAATGACTGCCCTTCTTTTAATGGAAGAAGGATTTGATATTGAAGAAATGCGCTTTCTTGATAGTCCTTCCATTCGTGATGCATTTGAAAACAAAGTAATTGATTTGTATTGGGAATACACGAACACTGCTAAAACGATTTATCATAAAAGTGGTCCAGGTTATGATTCGCTCGAAGCTTATGAATCTGTTAAAAAAGAAGATGAAAAAAGCGACATTATTTGGTTAGAGAAAAGTGATTTTAATAGTTCATGGGGGCTCATCATGAAAGAGTCCTTTGCTAAGCAGCATCAACTTGATTCGGTCAGTGATCTTGTCACGTATATGAGCAATCAGGAACACCCATCATTAAAAATGGCGACAAATGACGAATATTTAATAAGAGAAGACGGTCTCAGTCATTTAGAAGACGTGTATCAATTTTCGGTGAACAAAGATCAGCTTCTTGCGGTTGATTCAGAATTGCTGAGTCTCGCTGTAAAAGAGTCTCGAGTACAGGTAGCTGTTGGAATGATCACAGATAGTCGCATTGAAGATTACCACCTCGTTGTATTAGAAGATAATCGCAAAGCGTTTCCACCATATGATGCTGCTCCAGTCGTGCAACGGAAAATGATTGAGCAATATCCAGAGATTCAAGAGCCACTTGAAAAGCTTTCTGCTTCCATTACAAACGAAGAAATGATTAGTCTAAACTATCGAGTGGACGTTTTGCACCAGGATGTAGGAAAAGTCGCGAAGGCTTTTCTACAAGACCAAGGGTTGTTAAGAGTGGAATAGAGGGTAGAGCTTCCAGTGGCTCTTTCATCATCAAAAGACAGCATCCTCCTTCTCTGATGGAAGGCTTACTTTGTGGTAAGCTGTTGTTAGATGTTGATTATGATAGAAAGGTAGTTGAGTGATTCTGGACTTTATATCAAATAATATTGTGTTGCTTGGCATCGCCTGTATTATTATTGCGCTGCTATTAGCGAAATTCACAAAGAAGAAGTAAGGCGCTGTTCAATGGAACAGTGCTTTTTTTGTGTGAAAATGCGACACTGTAGGAATTTTCTACAGTTAAAGTGTAGAATTTTTCTACACTGTTAGTAATTGTGGGGAACAATTCGCACTGTTATAAGGATTTAAAAGTTGGCACAATACTTGCGATATATAACAGTGAGAAATTCAAGTTAGATTCAAGGAGGATTTAATGTACTTTTAAACTTATTGTTCGCGTGAGTGTGAATGTTCTTAACGTATAGCAAAATGAAAACGCTTTAATTGATTTAGCATAAACATTATTTGTTTCTATCGCATTCAGTCAGTCTCGTGTAGATCCAACCGCCTATTCGTGAAAGAGGGTTTTCAGATGAGATATGAGCAAGATGAGTTTGGCACTGTCAAGATTCCAAGCGATGCTCTCTATGGGATCCAGACAGTTAGGAGTACTGCAAATCTAAGCTTTTCAAAAAAAAAGCTTACAGATTATCCTGATTATGTGAAGGCACTAAGCATTGTAAAAAAGGCTGCTGCGCTTGCAAATGGTGAGGCGGGAGTGCTACCGAAGCGAATTCAGGATGCCATTGTTACAGCATGTGATGAGCTTATTAGCGGAAAGCACGTAGAACATTTTCCAGTTGATCCTTATCACGGAGGAGGTGGTATTGGATCGAACATGAACGTGAATGAAGTTGTATCGAATCGAGCGAATCAAATTCTTGGATACGAGATTGGTAGCTACGAAGAAGTGCAACCCAATGATCATGTGAACGCTTCCCAATCCACTTCGGACGTTTGTCATACGGCGATTCGTCTTACGATTGCAAGGCAACTGGAGAAGCTCCTTGCTGTTGTGAGATCGTTGCAACAAAGCATAAGAGAAAAAGCGAATGAGTGGTCGGATGTAATGACCATTTCGCGCACCTGTTTACAGGATGGAATGAGGGTACCGCTCGGAGATTCGATGTCAGGTGTTGTGGCGTTACTTGATCGCCGCATGGAGTCACTACAAAAAGCTACAGAACAAATGGACCGCATTAATCTAGGAGGAACGGTTATCGGTTCTGGGATTGGAGCGTCTGAGGGATACCGGAAAAACATTTTGCATTATTTAAGGGAAACGACGAGTCGGAACGTAATGTATCGTGACAATTTATTTGATGCAGCTCAGCATCTTGATGACCTTGGAGATGTATCAAACGAGCTGAGGCAGCTGGCTAGTGGTTTGATTAAATTCGGAAAAGATCTACGCATTCGCGCTTCTGGTCCTGAAACAGGTTTTGGAGAACTATCGCTACCGGCAGTACAGGCGGGCTCATCGTTCTTCCCTGGGAAAGTAAATCCAGTAATACCTGAAACGCTCATTCAATGTTGTTTCAAGGTACTTGGGTGTGATCGTACTGTCCAGGCAGCACTAGAGCATGGAGAGCTTGATCTTAACGTGTTCGAAGGCGTAGCCGGGATGGCGATAATAGATGCGATCCAAATGTTGACAAATGTGCTACCAGTTTTCGAAGAACGTTGTGTAAAAGGAATAAAAGTGAATGAAGCAACGTGCAGAGATTATGCAAACACCACAATTCCGCTAGTTGTTGATTTAAAAGAACGCTTTGGTTATGAAGCTGTCTCAAACGCAATGAAAACAGATGGTAAAGATGGGTTACTTCAACTACAAGCAAATGGGGGATATTGATATGAAAAACATTCAAACGAAATTTGAAGGCATTAAGCAGCCAAAGTTAGAGTGGGCGAGTCAATGGCTCGAGAAACCAAAAAAGCTTTATATAAATGGACAGTGGGTGGAAAGCAGTAGCGGAGAAACGATTGAATCCATTAATCCTGCGACTGGAAAACGAACTGGTTCAATCCATAGCGCCAAAAAAGAAGACGTCGATCAAGCCGTTTCGGCAGCTAGAGAGGCGTTCGATCATGGCACATGGAAAGAAACAACGCGAAAAGAAAGAGCAAGGATTCTACGCGAGATTAGTTCTCTTATTATTGAACACCAGGATGAGTTAGCAACGCTTGAGACTCTAGATAATGGAAAGCTTTATACGGAAGCTTATAACGATGATGTTCAAGAAGCATCAGATCTCTTCCAATATTACGCGGGATGGACGGATGAGTATTATGGAGAAAACAATCCGGTGGAAGGGAATTTCTTAAGCTATACAACGCGAGATCCGATCGGCGTTTGTGGTCAAATTGTTCCATTTAATTTTCCAATTGGTATGGCTGTATGGAAGCTATCGCCAGCGCTTGCGATGGGGAATACGGTTGTTTTGAAGCCTTCTAGTACGACATCGTACTCAGCGATTCGTCTTGTTGAAATCATTCATGAAGCGAAGCTATTACCGCCAGGCGTTCTAAATTTAATTCTTGGTAAAGGCTCGATTGGGTCTTACATTAGCACGCGCATGGACGTTGATAAAATTTCCTTTACAGGAAGCACGGAAGTTGGGAAAAAGCTCGTTCACGACTCAGCTGATTCGAACTTGAAGCCAGTCACACTAGAGCTAGGAGGCAAGTCACCAAATATTATTTTTGCAGACGCACCAAATCTTGAAGGGGCGATTGAACGTTCATTCTATGGGTTGTTTACCCATAAAGGCGAGAAGTGTTCTGCACCAACACGACTTTTTGTCGAGCGCCCAGTTTATGATGAGGTAGTTGAAAAAATCGGTGAATATGCAAGCGTATACAAGTGTGGTGATCCATTTGATCCTGAAAGTGACCAGGGACCACAGGTTTCAGAGGCTCATATGAACAGTATTCTTCATTACATTGAAAGTGGAAAACAAGATGGGGCACGGCTTGTCGCCGGAGGAGAGCGTGATATTGAGGGTGAGAAAGCGAATGGATTTTATATTAAGCCAACTATTTTCGCTGACGTGACAAACGGTATGACGATAGCACAGGAAGAGATATTTGGACCTGTCCTTTGCATCCTGCCATTCGATTCGGAAGAAGAGGTTATTCGAATGGCGAATGATACGATTTATGGTCTTGCTGCTGGTCTATGGACGAATGATGTCTCTCGAGCGCATCGCGTAGCGAAAAAGCTTGAAGCTGGTATGGTATTCGTAAACAAATATGGCTGCTACGACTTTGCTAGTCCATTTGGAGGCTGGAAACAAAGTGGTTGGGGCAAAGAATATGCCGTGCACTCGCTTCAATCGTATACAAAAACAAAAGCAATCTGGGTTGCTTACTAAAAGAGCGGAGGAAAGAGTATGAAAATGAAAGCGGCTGTAATGACGGGTCTAGGTGCACCACTTGAAATTCAAGAAGTGGAGTTAGCTTCACCGAAAGCAAATGAAGTCCTTGTAAAAATTGCGGCGACTGGGGTCTGTCATAGTGACCTCAACGCCGTACAAGATCCATCGACCCCGTTCCCAACCATTCTTGGTCATGAAGGCGCTGGTACAGTTGTTGAGGTAGGTCCTAACGTCAAGACGGTTAAACCTGGTGACAAAGTAGCGCTAAGCTGGGTTCCCTACTGCGGGACGTGTGAGTTTTGTGTCACTGGTGCTATTCATCTTTGTGAGTCAGCCTTTGGCCCAATGTTTAACGGTACGCTTCTCGATGGAACTTCTCGACTTAGTAAGGATGGTCTTCCGCTTTTTCATAATTCTCTTCTTTCGACATTTGCTGAATATGCCGTCGTTCCTGATATGTCTTGTGTGAAATTACCAGATGCGATGCCGCTCGCTCAAGCATCGCTGATCGGATGTGGCGTTGCCACTGGCTATGGCGCAGCGGTCAATGCCGCTAAAGTAACTCCCGGTTCAACCGTTGCTGTGTTTGGCATCGGAGGTGTAGGGGTGAATGCGATTCAAGGTGCGAGAATCGCCGGTGCTTCGAAAATCATTGCCTGTGATATGAAGCCAGCGAACCTTGAAATCGCGAAGCAATTTGGGGCTACACATACTGTGAACGTGAGCGAGGGGGATGCACCTGAAATGATTCGTGCGATAACGAACGGATTTGGTGTTCATTATGCGATCGACTGCTCAGGACATACAGCTGCTACCGCTAACGCCTGGAATGCAACTCGTAAAGGTGGAACGATTGTAGTTGTTGGTGCCTTTCATCCTGAAATGTCACTTAGTCTGCCTGCGGGTGGTTTTCACCGAGTTGGAAAAGTGATCAAAGGAAGCTTCTACGGAGATACCCAGCCATATCGTGATTTTCCTAAAATTGCTGAGCTTTACCTCGATGGTAAGTTTATACTTGATGAACTTGTGATTAATCGCGTTTCCTTGGATGAAATCAACCAGGCCTTTGACTCATTTCATGATTGCAACTGCGTGAATGTAGGTCGATCTGTGATTGATTTTCAAAGAGAACCGGTGATCAATGCAGAACGTTATACAGAATTGATTTAAGGTGTAAAAGGCCGTTCGATTACAATGCGGACTCGTCCAAAGAGAAATATCAAAAAAAGGTGGATGCAGTCAAGAAACAACAGTTTTACTTGCGGTAACGGTTAATTGAATAATCTCATGGGAGGGGTTCATGTTATGAAAAGTTTTAAGCATCCGGTTTTTTGGCCACCGTTTCTTCTATTACTTGCAGCTGCCATTGTTAGTTTTACAAATAAAGAGGCCTTTATTTCGACGGCCACTAATATGAACAACTGGGTGATTGCCAATCTTGGCTGGCTATTTAGTATCGCAGGGTTATTAATGGTCGTAGCCTGTGTTGCTGTATACTTCTCACCACTAGGAAATATCCGAATTGGCGGAGACAAAGCGAAGCCGATGTTGAAACCAATGACTTGGTTTGCCATCACCTTAACGACTACGATTGCGGCAGGTCTGACGTTTTGGGGAATTGTTGAGCCGCTATACCATGTATCGGCACCTCCAGAATCGCTTGGCATTGATCCGAATAGTCCGGAAGCAGCCATCTTCTCACTTTCTACAATGTACTTGCATTGGACGATTACACCATATGCGATTTACTGCTTACCAGCGATCGTCTTTGCATTTGCTTATTATAATATGAGAAAGCCTTTTAGCTTAAGTTCAACATTAGCTCCCCTATTCGGTAATCGCATTTCGGGTAAATGGGCGAATGTGATTGATGCTCTTTGCCTTTACACTCTTGCTCTTGGGATGGCGGCATCGATGGGAACGAGCTTATTAAACCTTGGCGGTGGCGTTAACTACATTAGTGGAATTGCGAGTTCGCCAACCTTATGGGTTGCGATTGCCATTGCTTTAATGGTAACGTTTATAATTTCAGCGTCTACAGGTTTAATGAAAGGGATTCGAGTTCTTTCCAATATCAATATGAGACTTTTTATAGGTATTATCATCTTTATGTTTATCGTGGGACCAACTTCTTACTTATTAAATTTAGGAACAGAATCAGCGGGGAATTATTTTACGAATTTCTTTAACAAAAGTCTTTTCACGGGTGCATCTGCTGGCGATCCATGGCCACAATCGTGGACGACGTTCTACTGGGCAAGCTGGTTCTCGTGGGCAGCGATTACGGCTTTATTCCTTGGAAGAATTTCATTTGGCTACAAAGTGAAACACATGATTATCGTCAATTTTGTTCTACCGGCATTTTTCGGAGGATTATGGATGACGATCTTTAGTGGAACAGCAATTAACATGGAGATGACGGGTGCTGGACTTGCTAATATCATGAATACAGTAGGTGCAGAGGCTGCTCTCTATGCGGTATTTGATGCTCTACCACTTGCTGCAATTGTGATTCCGATTTATGTGTTTATCGTCTTTATATCCTTTGTTACTGCAGCTGATTCAAACCTTGCAGCCATGGGAGGTATTTCTTCAACAGGAATTACACCTAGTAGTCCTGAACCAAGCGTGCTCATAAAAGTTGTTTGGGGGATCACAGTAACGCTAGTAGCGTGGATTATGATCAGCTATGCGAATATAGATGGAATTAAAATGTTAGCCAATCTCGGTGGTGTTCCGGCTCTATTCTTATCCCTATTCGTTCTCGGTTCTCTTATGAAAATCATTCGTAATCCTAAGAAATTCGAGAAGTTTGATGAGTCAGAAGAAGTTGGAGGATTAGAAGAACAAAAGCCAAAAGATAAAGCTGTATAAACGTAAAGAACAGACAAACCGTCTGTTCTTTTTTACTTGAATGGACTACCGCGTGAATGAATCGTGCTAAACTAGTAGTATAAGAAGAGAGGAGTGAAGGCAAGTGGGGAAATGTACAATCGATCACTCGTACGGAGACGTTATGACAAAGCTTGAGACCCAGTCACCTTATATGCCAGATGAACTTGTGCAGGATACATATCGCTTCTTACAACAAACAATTACACAAGAAACATTGAACGAACTGTTTCACCTGTTGAAGAAATATGATCTCGCTTCGGAGGAAGTGCGCCAAGAACGGAATGCCGGGCTTCAAAAACTGATGAGGTAAACGGTTCAAACTTATATTCGATTTTTCTACGAAAACTTCATTCATTCCGCGCTATTTCAAATAACTTTTTTAACGAGATTGATACAGCGGCTCTCAAATTTGATAAATGATAAGCTAATCAATAGTAACTTATTTACTAGTACAGAAAGAAGTGAAATGCAATGACGACTAAATTATTCTATCAAGACCCATACATAACAACCTTTACCGCTGAAAAGTGGGAACAGTTCACAGATGATGCGAATCGCTCTTACGTTGTTCTAGATCAAACGGCTTTTTATCCAACTGGTGGAGGTCAGCCATATGATAGTGGAACGATTAATGGTGTACAGGTTCTTGATGTAGAAGAGGTAGATGGAGAAGTCCGTCACTATGTTGACGGCAAGCTTCCTGAGGCAGAACATATTCACGGAGATATCAACTGGCCTCGAAGGTTTGATCACATGCAACAGCATACAGGGCAGCACATCCTTTCGGCAGCTTTTGAAGACCAACTTGGATATAGTACGGTGAGCTTTCATCTAGGTCAGGAAGTTTGTACGATCGACCTTAACGTTGCCACTCTTGATGATGATGAAGTTAGAGCAGCTGAAAAATTTGCGAATAACGTTGTTCAGCAGAACTTGCCGATTGAAACGAAGTGGGTAAGCGAAGAGGAGCTGGCGAATTATACCCTTCGAAAGCAGCTAGCCGTCTCGGAAGACATCCGTCTTGTAATGATTCCAGACGTAGACTATAGCGGATGCGGAGGGACACACCCTTCTTCGACAGGCCAGGTACAGGCAGTATCTATTTTGAAAATAGAAAAGCAAAAAAACAAACGCGCATCCATTTTGTCTGTGGCGAGCGAGTAACTGATGAACTTCGGAAGAAACAGGGTATCATCCTTGGACTCACGAACGCTCTTAGCGTTCCTCAATCAGATTTAGTAGAAGCGGCAGAACGAGTGCTCCTTCAGTCGAAAGAATATGAAAAAACGATTGAAGAGCTAAATGAAAAACTACTTTCTTATGAAGGAAAGGAATTACTTCATGGTGCTGATACCATTCATGACCAAAAAGTCGTGCAGATGATTTCCAAACAACATGGAATGAAAGAACTGCAAAAGCTAGCGAAGATGGTGCTGAAAGAAGATCCACATGTGATCGTCTTTTTCATAAGTGAGGCAGAAGATAAGCTGCAAATTGTTTGTGGAAGAGGAGAAGCTTTATCTTATGATATGAACCTTTCTTTAAAAGAAGTTCTTCCATTCATTAATGGAAAAGGTGGAGGAAAGAAAGACTTTGCGCAAGGCGGGGGAGAACCGGTTCGTTCTGCAGAAGAGGTTTTGATTGAACTTGTGAAAGTTACGCTACATTAAAAAACGAGCGCCCCTAAGCATTACTGGGGCGTTTTTTCTATTTTGGTAAAAATATGAATATAACTCTTGTCATACAAGATAGCTTAGCATATACTACGTATATACCTTGCTTTGCAAGATAGCTGGGTGATTTCTATAACTCTTGTATAACAAGAGTTATAGATTGGAAAGATTGGTGAAGCACATGCAAACAACTCAAATGTTAAAAGGAATCATTGATGGCTGTATTTTATCGATTATTAGTGAAGGAGAAGTATACGGATATGAGCTTGCCTCAAAGCTTGATCATTATGGCTTTGAAGCATTTAGTGAAGGGACAATTTACCCTATCCTTATCCGTTTACAGAAAGATCAGCTCATACAGTCAACGTTAAAGAAATCAACAGCAGGACCGAAACGAAAGTACTACGCGTTAACGAAAAAGGGAGAAGAAGAATTGAAAAGTTTTCAGAAACGGTGGATTCATTTAAGCACAACGGTCAATCAGATTTTAAACAAGGAGAGTGAATGAGGAGATGACGAAAGAAAGCGAGAAATTTATTCAAGATATGCGTGTTTATCTGATTACGAAAGGAGTAGATGAAGAGGAAATCGATCGCTTCTTAATGGAAGCAGAAGATCACTTGATGGAGGGGGAACGCGACGGAAAGACAGCGAAAGATATCTTTGGAAAGGATCCGAAAGCTTACGCAAAAGAATTGATTGATTCGATGGATCAGTCGCCACATGATAATCGGAAATTAATTGCGCGTATGATTGCAGGAGTTTTTGGTATCTTTTTAGTATCACAGTTTATAGATGGGAATACATCATTTTCTTTCATTGAAATCATCGGTTATCCTATTTCAACGATTGTATGGTTGGTTGCTCTTATAGGGGCCCTTCGGATGAGTTCTTTCCATACAGGTGTAAAGAGCTTTCTGATTGTTTATGGCATCGTTATGGTCCCGATGATTTTCACCGTAGGGGTTACGGTTCTTCACATAGAATTTGGGAGAGACGTATTGTTTCTCAGTCAACCAGTTGCTTTAACTGTAGGCGGTATCATTATAATTGGTCTAATTGCTAATTTTAATTCTCTTATTGGTTTGTTATCGAGTCTTGTCTTAATGCTGATTCTTTTTGGAGCTCAGCTGCTGTTTAGTTTGCTTCATTTGGAAGGTTTTGCATGGGAGATGGGGGCTTATGTAATTAGCGTCGTTGGGCTTATCGTGATGATGAGTCTTCGGAAGCAATTACCTAAGACGATCATAAAGGGATAGAGAGTTTGAAGAGAAAAAGTACATGACACTTCATAAAATGACCAATCATTAGGAAATGACTGGTCATTTTATTTTAGTAGGAAGCTTTTCTAAACCGTTTTCTGTTGATCTACTTGTCGATGATCGGGAGTGCTGGATACGTTCAGCTTTTTAACATTAAAGCTATGAAGAACGATGCCGACAATAATGAGGGCAATGCCAACCCATGCGATGTCGGTAGGAAGTGGGCTCGATAGAAGCAGTCCCTCTCCTGCGATCACAAACAATACCTGAGTTGACTGAGTCGCTTCAACAGAGGCAAGCTTTCCCTGGTGAAGTCTCACGCAGTCTGTTGCGATAAAAAATAATGTTGTGGCAATAACGCCTGAACAGACAGCAACGATCAGCGATTGAGTGAGCTGTTCTCCTGAAGGAATGCCAACCTTATTCCAGGCGATAACACTTAAAATAATCCAGAACGGAGTGCTCCCAAGCGTCATGCCTAACACTCGTTGAAAGGTATCGAGTCGTCCATCACAAAGCTCCATCATCTTTCGGTTTCCGAGTGGATAAGCAATTGCCGCAAAAAGGACAGGAAGAACGCCAACCATCACTTCGTTTACAGTCATTTCATTTGCTTTTTGCCACTGAATTAACATGACGCCAGCAAGAATCACGATGGAAATAAGGAGGGCTTTTTTTGAATGCGGTGCCGTTTTTTTACCGGTCCATTAGACGTTTGAACGGTTGAGTAAAAAAGAGGAGCTACGAGAATTCCCCCTACGATCGTCATTTGCCATGTTCCTGCCACTAGCCACCCTGTGCCATAAGCGGCAGCATAGGTTAAAGGGGCATAAAATAAAACGAATCCAACAAAACTCCAGAGTAACCACTGAAAAGGGTTCCTTCGCATTTCAATAAAAACTTGTTTCATATTCCGTCTAACGAGTACAATTAATAGAAGAAAAGGAATCATGAAAAGGAAGCGGAGGGAGGAGCTCCACATCCAGCTTCCTCCGGCTAACTCCATTGAACGATTCAAAATAAATGTAACTGCAAAAAAACATTGAGGCGAGAATACCGATCGCAATTTCCCTCATATTACTTAAACACGCCCTTTGTTAAGTGTAGTATATTATGCTTTGTGTATATTATAATATACTATAGGGTGTGGTAGAAATATACAAGAGAAAGATAATGGAGAGGATTTATTAGTGGATGAAAAAAAGATAACAGCTGCAGAAAAGCTTGCTCAGCAGGTTGGTATGACGTTAAGAGCCATTCGAAAAAAACGTGAGATAAGCTTGCAGGATCTAGCAACGTTAACAGAGGTCAGTAAGCTTACGTTAGGTAAAATTGAGAGAGGAGAGGCGAATCCTTCTTTAACGGTGATATGGAAAATAGCGAATGGTCTTTCCATCCCGATCTCAAGTCTACTAGCAGAAAAGGAAGAAGTCGTCATTTCAAGGAAAAATGAGGGCAATAAAG
This sequence comes from Pseudalkalibacillus sp. NRS-1564, assembly GCF_050467905.1. Taxonomy (NCBI): domain Bacteria; kingdom Bacillati; phylum Bacillota; class Bacilli; order Caryophanales; family Fictibacillaceae; genus Pseudalkalibacillus; species Pseudalkalibacillus sp. NRS-1564. The sequence goes on from NZ_JBITPM010000002.1 coordinate 132,185, forward strand.
TTTTGAGTTCAAATGAAGCTTTAACGTTAGAACCCATGTTTACAGATAGTGGCTATGGCTCTCTTGAAACGCACCGTGCCTTTTTAGAACCTATGGGAGAGTATTACGCAGATGCTCATCAAGAAGGGGTCATTGAGTATGTAACAGTGATGGAAGGAAAGGCAACTGTACAAGTTCAGGAACAAACATATGAATTAAATACGTATGATTCGATTAAGTTTAGAGCGGATCAGAAGCATGGTTACTTAAATCTTCACAGCGAAGGTGCTGTCTTACATTTCGTTATGATCTATACAAACGCATAACATAGAAAAAAAGCCACAGCAGTGGCTTTTTTCTTGCGCTTATTTATTATAAACAGCTAAGCGGTCGATAAGCTGTGAACTTTCCTGGTTAACACCAGTCACTTTCACATCGATCTCGTTTTGTCTAAATTTCATGATGGCTTTATCAACGGCGCCAACACCTGAGTCATCCCAAACGTGAGCATCTGATAAATCAATCTCGACCGTTTTAATACCTTCTTCTTTATAATTAAAGCTATTCACAAAGTCAGTAACAGAAGCAAAGAACAGCTGACCATGAATGTGGTAAATCTTTTTCTCCGCGTATTCGTCGATCTTTTCTTCTACGCGTACTTTTGAAATCTTAGAAGCGAAGAATAAAGCACTTAGAATAACACCGGCAAGTACACCTTTTGATAAATCATGCGTTGTGACAACAGTAATGACGGTAACGACCATCACGGCTGCGTCAGATCGCGGCATTTTATGAAGATTTTTAATGGATGACCAATCGAATGTTCCAATGGATACCATAATCATAACGCCAACTAGAGCTGCCATAGGTATTTTAACGAGTAAATCGTTTAATACTAAGATCAGAATCATTAAGAAAACGCCGGCAACGAAAGTGGATAAGCGTCCACGTCCACCTGATTTCACGTTAATAACGGATTGTCCAATCATCGCACAACCAGCCATTCCTCCGAAAAATCCGGCTACAACGTTCGCCATGCCCTGACCTTTTGCTTCTTTATTCTTATTGCTATCTGTATCTGTTAAATCATCAACGATTTGTGCTGTTAAGAATGTCTCAAGTAAACCAACAACTGCTAGAGCCATTGAATATGGGAAAATAATCGCTAATGTTTCAAAGTTCAATGGAATACTTGGAATTAGGAATAATGGTAATGCTTGCGTTAATTCACCCATATCCCCAACCGTTCGAACGCCACTACTAGTTGTAATCGCAACAATTGTAATCACAACGATCGCAATGAGTGGTGATGGAACAGCTTTCGTGAATCGTGGAACGATATAAATAATTGCAAGAGCACCTGCTACCATCAAGTACATTGGCCATGATTCACCAACGAAATGCGGCAGTTGAGAAGTGAAAATCAAAATCGCAAGTGAGTTCACAAACCCAATCATAACGGAGCGTGGTACGAACTTCATAAAGCGAGCAAGCTTAAACACGCCAAGGAAGAATTGAATAACCCCTGTTAAGATCGTTGCTGCAAGTAAATATTGTAGTCCATGATCCGCTACAAGCGTCACCATTAGAAGCGCCATGGCTCCTGTTGCTGCAGAAATCATTCCTGGTCTACCACCAACAAATGAAATTACTACGGCGATACAAAAGCTCGCATATAATCCAACCATCGGATCTACGCCTGCGATAATGGAAAAGGCAATCGCTTCTGGTATTAAGGCAAGTGCGACAACGATTCCGGCGAGGGTATCGTTTTTCACATTGCCAAACCAATCTTGTTTAATAGAAGATAAGTTCAATGTTGCACCTCTTTCTAAATCTAGTATTGTGATGACTCCTAACTCTCATAGAAGTCGGGTCCGTTTACAACAAGATGAAGTTTAGCATAGAATCTATGAAAATGGAAATGAGGATGTAAGCGAAAATCATACGGTAAAAAATTTAATTTACTCTTATTTACTCTCGAATACGCGTGCGTTTAATTTTGATAATTTAATAGTAGAACACTAAAAGCAGATGATTCATTCATCTTTTGATCTAATTTAACCTAATTTGATATAACCTGTTATAATGAGTTATCGTATTAATAGAGTTTGGGTCCATAAGTGGAAGAACTTTGTTAGAATAGGGTGATAGATTGATAAGGAGCGATAACATGAGTCAGGATAATGAGCATCATGATATTATGACGATCTCTCAAGTGGCGAAATATTTTCAAATTAGTGAGATGACCACATATAAATTAGTTCAGGATGGCAAAATCCCGGCGTTTAAGATTGGCAGTCACTGGCGTATTCAAAAATCTGATCTTACCGAATTAATTAAAAAGCTTAAGAATGGTGAGCGGATATAACGGAGACGTTGCTCAAAAAGAAGACCCGCTGATCCAATGTGGATGAGCGGGTTCTGTATGCTTGTATTACGTTGATGCTTTTCCTCGGAGGTCATTTTCAATATCTTCAAGGCTTCTTCCTTTTGTTTCTGGTACATATTTCATGACAAAGAAGAAGGCAAAGACACCGATAATGGCAAAGAATACGAATACCCATGCTGTTCCGAGCGCTGAGAGTAGAACAGGAAAGAATAAGGAAACAACTAAATTCGATGCTGATAGAAGAAGTGTTGTAAATCCTGTCGCTGCACCACGGGCTTTATTTGGGAAAAGTTCCGGTAGCATAACCCAAACAACTGGGCCCCAAGTGGCGGAGAAAAAGATGATAAAGAGCCCAAGAAAGACGACGGTTAGCCAGGCAATTGTCGTTGTAAGTTCTGCTGTAAAGAGAATCGTTGCAAGAATCATTAAGCTTAACGACATCCCGATATTTCCTAGTAGCAACAGTTTTTTTCGACCTAGCTTATCAATCGTAGCGATGGCTACAAGCGTCATCAACACATTCATGATTCCTATTCCAAGCGTTCCGAGAATAGAAGCTGAATCTCCAAGACCAGCTTTAGTGAAAATGGTTGGTGCGTAGTAGATCACCGCATTAATACCAATAAGCTGCTGGAAGATGGCGATACCGCTTCCGACAAGAAGCATTGGACGTATCCATTTGGATTTAAGTACATCCCACGTGCTTTCCTCAGTTTCCTCAATTTTTTTCATTTGCTTCATTTCTTCATCTATTTCACTTTGTTCTCGCGTTAATGCCATCACTTTTCTGGCCTCTTCTTCACGGTTGCGCTTAATGAGCCAGCGCGGACTTTCGGGCATAAAGAGAACACCGATCATTAATACGAGCGCTGGAACGGAAGCAAGACCAAGCATCCAACGCCATCCCTCAATTGGTGCAAATGCATAGTTAATGAGGTAAGCGAGCACAATTCCAATCGTGATCATTAACTGATTAAGCGATGCTAGTGCGCCCCTTGACCTTGTTGGAGCCATTTCTGATAAGTAGACTGGTACAATCGCTGTCGAACCACCAACAGCAAGTCCAAGTATGATGCGGCCTATAATGAGAACGGCTGCGTTAGGAGAAAGAGCTAAGACGAGTGAACCAATCAGGTAAATGAGTGCGATTGCAAAAACGACGCGCCTCCGTCCAAATCTATCAGATACATACCCACTCATTCCGGCACCTACAATAGCCCCGCCTAATAATGAACTAACGACAACCCCTTGTAGAAAATCGGATAGGGGAATATCTTGTTCAATAAATAATAAGGCACCGGAAATAACTCCTGTGTCATATCCGTACAGTAAGCCTCCGAGAGCCCCGAAGAAGAAAATCCATCCCTTGCTAATGTTTCTGTTCATCACAGTAACCACCTTTGCATAACATTATTCCTAAAAAATAGTTTCCACTCTTTTTTTGAAAGCTAACATTATCATTTAATAGAGTGTGCTGCTTATTTATGGAGTTCACTTTTCTTGACATGTGACACTGTGTCACATATAGTAGGTTTGGCGATATGACACGGTGTCATAATTTTAGTGGTAGGTGATTCAATGTGCCAAAAGCAACCTTTTTTAATTTGAAAGAAGAGAAAAAGCAAATACTAATTGATGCAGCAAAAAAAGAGTTTTCTAGAGTATCGCTCTATGATGCATCGATTTCAAATATCTTGAAAACCGCAGGTATACCAAGAGGGAGCTTTTATCAATATTTTGAGGATAAAGAAGATGCTTTCTTTTATTTATTAAATGAACATGCAAGAGAACGTCATGAACATTTAATTGCCAATCTAAAGAAGTTTGAAGGAGATCTCTTCAAAGCAATTAGTGAGATCTTTAGATCTACATTAGAGCATTCAGAGGATACTGGTCAGAGGGACTTTATTCGAAATGTACTGCTTAATATGAACTATAAGATTGAGAATACGTTCTCGCAGTATTTAACCGAGGATGTAACAAACCATCGCTATGATGACATTTATGACCTCGTTGATCATGAGAACTTAAATGTTTCAAGTAGGAAAGAGGTGTTTCATATTATGCAGATTTTAACAGCCGTTACGTTTCATAATTTGATTCACAGTATCTCTAATAACTTATCGATTCCAGATGCGATGGCAAAATACCAGACTGAGCTTAGACTTCTTCAATCCGGTCTACTTCGAACACCTTCCTGAAGGACATCGGGAAAATAGAGAATCATTGAGAAAGAAGGGAGAACATGAACGACACTAAACAATCATCAGAAGGAATCGGTTCTTTTAATAAAGTACCGCTCTTAATCGTGCTATTGTCAGGTGCATTTGCAGCGATTCTAAATCAAACGCTGCTTGCGACGGCATTGCCACATATCATGGTCGATCTAGACTTGGAGGCAAGTACAGCCCAGTGGTTAACCTCGATTTTCATGCTAGTTAATGGCGTGATGATTCCAATTACAGCTTTTCTAATAGGTAAATTCACAACAAGAACACTATTCTTAACCGCGATGGGGCTATTTGCGGTTGGTACAGCTATTTGCGCCGTTGCCCCGAACTTTCCGCTCTTGATGGTAGGGCGTATCATCCGGGCATCTGGAGCCGGGATTATCATTCCGCTTATGCAAACGATCCTCTTTTTAATTTTCCCTGTTGAAAAAAGGGGTACAGCGATGGGGATGTTTGGGCTTGTGATTTCCTTTGCACCAGCGATTGGGCCGACTTTATCAGGATGGCTTGTGGAGCAATACCCGTGGAGAAGTTTGTTTTATGTGATCCTGCCGATCGTGATTATTGACTTCTTTATTGCGTATTTGATTTTGAAAAACGTAACAGAGCAAACGAATCCGAAGCTAGATATTCTATCGATCGTTCTTTCATCGTTAGGTTTCGGTGGATTATTGTATGGATTCAGTAGTGCTGGGACAAATGGTTGGGGAAGTGAACAGGTGCTTATCGCCATGCTCATCGGTAGTGTGACATTGTGCTGGTTCATCTTACGTCAGTTAAAACTCAAGCAGCCTGTGCTTCAATTTAGAGTGTTTCAATATAAGCTATTCACATTAACAACTGTGCTTGGGATGGTTGTCTTTATTGCCATGATCGGCGCTGCGACTGTTCTGCCGCTTCTTATGCAGAATATGCTTGGATTCACCGCATTTGAATCAGGATTAATGCTATTGCCAGGGGCTCTGATTATGGGCTTTATGAACCCGATTACTGGTAGGATATTCGATAAATTTGGAGCAAAGTGGCTTGCGATCATTGGTTTGATTATCGTAACGGTGACGACATTTATGTTCACAAATTTAACAGCAGAAACGACGTTCGCTTATTTAGCTATTGTGAATGCGATCAGAATGTTTGGGGTAGCGATGGTGATGATGCCAGTTACAACGGCAGGATTAAATCAGCTTCCTGCTCACCTCATTCCACACGGCACAGCAATGAACAATACAATGCGTCAAGTTTCAGGGGCAGTTGGAACTGCGCTACTCGTAACTGTGATGTCTCAGGCAGCTCAGCCATCACGTGGAGTTGAGGGTCTTGTACATGGCGTTAACGTTTCCTTTATCGTAGCAGGTATTTCAGCTATTATTGGACTTGTTTTAGCTTTGTTTATTCGAAAACCGAAAGCTACTAAAGAAGATTCAGTTCAGAAAAGCAAAGTGGCTACTGAAAATTAAAGCAAATAGCTAGCGAATTAAATTATGCAAAAATTATTCTAAGAAATGAGAATGGCCCTCTAGAAGAAACTCTTCCTAATCTATATAGGAAGAGTTTCTTTTGTGAGAGGAACCGTCTGGCTGTCCCGAAAGATGTAACCTTTTTCCCGCTCATTCGTAAAGAGTAAGACAATCCCTTAATAAGGAGAGATATTTGTGAGTAAACCAAAAAGTGAAAGCAGGATGGGTTTAGGCGTTGGTCTTGGAATAGCAATTGGAGCAGGAGTAGGTGTCGCCTTGGATAATATTCCACTTGGACTTGGTGTTGGAATCGCCCTTGGGGTTGGGTTTGGTTCTACTAAAGGAAAAAAGAATGATTAAGAAAAGAGCTCAACTTCTTAAGAGGTTGAGCTCACCTGTTTGGTGATTTCTACTTGTGTTGATCAGCATACACTTTCATAGCATCTCGCATAAAAAGCGCGAGACCTTCTCCATATTGATCAATATTTTTCGTGAAGCGCTCATCGTCTACATACATTTGACCAAGTCCTTCAAACGCTTCAAGCGTATAATGGTATCCGAAATTTCCATTGAGAAATTCATACCAATCGTGAATCGCTTTCTGCGCTTCATCTGCTTCCGGTGAACCCTTTCTAAGATCAGCCAGTCTTTTATAAATGGAATCAAATGAGTGACCGAGCGCATTTTTTTCGCCCTTTGATAAGCTGTTGATCTTTTGCTTAGAATGATTGATGGCTTCATCTCCATAACGCTCGCGTGCCTCTTGTTCATATGGGTTCTGGCTAAATCGAATCCAGCAAATCTCTCTTGATCTGTCATTGATCTTTCTCCTTTCACATTTTGGATCGTTTTATCAATCATGGTGATCATCTTATCCAGACGTTGTTTTTTTTCATGCAGAATTTCTTTTTGATAGTTGAGCGCTTCCATTCGATCAAAATCAGGTTCCTCTAGAATGGTTTTGATTTTCTTCAGCGAGAAATCAAGTGCTCTAAAAAAGAGAATTTGCTGAAGCTTCTCAAGATCGTCCTTCGAATAAAGACGGTAACCAGCTTCTGTAGTAGCTGGTGTTAAAAGTCCGATTTCATCGTAGTAATGAAGGGTTCGAACGCTGACTCCAGTTAATTCCGCTACTTCTTTTACTCGTTTCATCTGCTAAATGTCCCCCTTTCAAATTTAACTTTAGTGGATAACGCAACGTAAGGGTCAAGAGGTAAGAAGAATTCATTTATGATCTTTTCAATTTCAGTGTTTTCCTTCTATTCTGAGCGTTCTTTTTAATTTCATCAAATTCCCAACTAAAAATGTTATTATTTAGGGGAGATAGCAAGCTTTACTGTGGGAAAGAAAATAATTGTTATTGCTGTTCACCTTCTCATCCATTTTGCGATAGGACAACCACAAGGAGGGGCTTATGCAGGAGAAGTCGATGGTTTTAAGTGATGGAAGAAAACTTGGCTATTGGAAGTATGGCGATCCTACTGGTATACCGATTATGCTTTTTCATGGAACACCAGGGTCACGCATCTGGTTTTTAGAAGATGATGAACTGGCCAGAGCGATGGGGATTTACTTAATTTCAACAGATCGACCGGGTTATGGGCTCTCCAATTTTCAAAAAAATAGAACGATCCTTGATTGGGCTGTGGATGTAGAGGAGCTCGCTACGCATATTGGTTTAAGGCATTTCTCTGTCTTGGGTGTTTCTGGAGGAGGTCCATTCGCTGCGGCATGCGCTTATGCATTGCCTGAACGAATCCAAAATACAGCTCTTGTTTCTTCAGCTACGCCATTTAAAAAAGGTAGAGCCCCAAAGGAAATGGCGAAAGAAAATCGGATTGCCTTTTTTTTATCAAAGTATTTTCCTTGGCTCATTAAGAAAGCGAATTTAGCTCAAAAGAAAATGCTTGAAAGTCATCCACATAAGTATCGAAATGCTATGTTAGCTGGGAATCATCGTCATCTTTCTGAGTGGGACCGTGCCTTTTTGAGAGAAGAGGCTCTTGTGGAAACAGGACTATATCACGCGAAGGAAGCTTATAGACAGGGTGTAGAAGGAGTCATCTATGAAACGAATCTCTTATCGAAAGATTGGGGATTTGAGATTAGCGAGATTAAAGGGCCGTTAAGATTTTGGCACGGAGAGAAAGATACGTTATCACCTGTAAATGAAGTTCGTAAACTAGCGAAACGAGGACCTTTAATAGAGATGACCCTCATTCCGAACGGAGGTCATTTTCTCACAGAGAATGAAGATTTATGGGCGGATATGTTATTTTATTTAAAAAATTGGACTGTGAACACAACGGTTTTATCGTGAATAACCATTCTTAGAGGAGATAGGAGCGAGTTATATGAGGTCAGAAAAAGAAAAAATGATCAGGGGAGAATATTATCGACCAGAGGATGAGCAATTGCAGAAAGATCGTCTTCATGCACGCAAAATAACTAGGTTATTCAATCAAACAATTGAGACAGATATAGAAGATAGAACGCGGTTATTGAAGGGGTTCTTTGGTTCTACGAAAGAACATCTCTATATTGAACCGACTTTTAAGTGTGATTATGGTTACAACATTCACGTAGGAGAGAATTTTTTTGCGAATTTCGACTGCGTGTTTCTCGATATTTGTGAAATACGCTTTGGTGACAATTGCATGCTAGCACCAGGTGTCCATATATATGCAGCAACACATCCGCTAGATCCGACGGAACGCAATTCGGGTCAAGAATATGGAAAGCCGGTTTTCATTGGAGACAACGTATGGATTGGTGGAGGCGCCATCATTAATCCGGGCGTTACAATCGGAAACAATGCTGTTATTGCTTCAGGTGCTGTAGTTGTGAAAGATGTGCCGGAGAATGTCGTGGTTGGTGGGAATCCAGCGAGGGTAATCAAAGAAATCGAATAGGTAAGAGTATCAGTAAAGCGCTTTATTTTGCATGTGAGAGTTGTAAGACAATCACCAATACTACATGCATTGAATACCTTTTAACGACTTGTTTTACGACAGTTGTAGAGATATTCACTTTTGGCTTATATCGTTCGAATTACTTTTATAGGAAAGAAGAAGAGAGATTTTCTTTCATTGATTGACGATCTTTATCCACCAATAATAGATTATCTCTCTACAATGCATCTATAAAATACCCTCTATTTACTGTTATACTTGAAAATATAACCATGAATCACCGACTAAGGCAGGAAGGGGTGAAGGAAGTATGGCTGTTCGAGAGCAACTACTAGACTATCTCGATCATAATCTTGAAAGCTATCTTATCAAATGGAAAGAAAAGATACGGATTTCTAAGACAGACATACACCGAGATAAAGTGGAAGCTAATGGTATTCTCATGTATCGTCTTGTTCAACAAAATATAAAAGAGCCAATTGCTCATGAGAAGATTGTGACACTTGCGCACAAAGTAGCGGTTGAGCGAGCGGAAGCGAATGTAAACATAGGAGATTTTATTTATAACGTGAATGCTGGAAGAAGCGTTCTCATGAAGCATATAACGTATTCTAAAGTGAATGTGAATGATCTTCAGAACACTCTTGACTCCATAAATGATTTATTTGATCTGTTTTCTTATCATGCCGTAACCGAATATACAAAGCTGAAGGAAAATGAATTGCAGGAAAAGATTTCTTTTATAGATGAAACCCATCAGGAGAAGCTTTCCATCCTGGGCCAGATGTCTTCTAGTTTCGTTCATGAGTTCAGGAATCCCCTTACAGCCATTATAGGATTTGTGAAGCTTCTACAAAGAGAGTATCCCGATATGAAATATGTTGAAGTGATCGATCATGAGCTGCAACAGCTAAACTTTCGCATTGCTCAATTTCTGCATGTCTCCAAAAAGGAGATTGATAGCGGACAGGAAGAGTGGCTGGAGGTTAAGGGTCTGTTTGACTCGATTATTGCCTTCATTTATCCGAGTATTATCGATATTGATGTGCGAATTGTTAATGAATTTCCAGCGAATCTTTCTGTATATGGACAGCAAGATAAACTACGACAAGTATTCTTGAATATTCTTATGAATTCGTTAGATGCTCTTAAAGCTGAAGGCTCTCCTCGCCAAATACGGATCGCGGGAGAACAAGCAGAAGGAATGTTAACCATTCGCATCACAAATAATGGACCAAAAATTTCAGACAAAACCCTGGATCGCATTTTTGAACCCTTTTATACGACAAAAGAACTTGGCACGGGCATCGGATTGTATGTGTGTCAAAAGATCATTCAGAATCACCACGGGGAAATTAACTGTCATTCTAGTGAAGCAGAAACGACATTCACGATTCGCTTACCGTTTGTTGAGAAAAAGGATGCGATAAAGTAACCCCTTAAAAATTGCTTTCTGATCAAGAAGCCTACTATAATGTGGGCAAGCAACATCTTGATGTAAGGAGTGAGAAGAATGATTACTAAAAACGCGGGAACGCTGAGTAAAGCCTATTTTAAATCTTATATGGAGCTCGTGATGAGTGCGAGAGAATGTTCATTGGAAGAAGCGAAAGGTTATGCGTTTGAGCAGCTTTTTCAAAATAATGAACAGGCAAATGGGCCTGAAACATACGAGAAGTTTAAAATGGCTTATGCAGAGCTGTTGGATAAAGTGTCTGCTGAGGAAATTGATACATTAAAATGAAAATGGATTGGGATTAAATAGAGGCTTAGTGAAGTCTCTTTTTTATTCCCTTTATTAATGATAGGGGGCATAGAATTGTTTGGATGGGAATACGTTCCTGATTGGTTCCCCTGGTTCGCGGGCGTTGTGGTCTTGCTGTTTGTTTTATTAAGTGAATGGTGGATTAGAAGATAATATAAGAAAGGACAGGGGAGATTGAACTGCCCCTGTCCTTTCGGTGTTGTTTCATTAGGCTCCAGCGCTTGTCGGACCTACCGGGCGCTTGCGCTTTTCTGATCTAGCTCCAGCGCCCAGGTCCTCGAGTCGCTTCGCCTTTTACTCTGAACACAAAGGGCGTGTTCAAATTAAAAGGCTCCAACGTTTCTCAGACCTAACTGGCG
>NZ_JBITPM010000003.1:0-68241 GCF_050467905.1 Pseudalkalibacillus sp. NRS-1564
TTGATATGTTTTATCATAAACAAGAACTACTTTTTTCTGAAGAGATTGCCTGGATCGCAATAGAATTCTTAAACCTTCAACGAAGTTTTGATATTCTTGTTCAAGTTTATATTCGTCAATCGCTTCTCCAATCAATTCATTTAGCAAAGCACGATAAGGACCCGTTCGAAATCTTAAAAAAGAATCAAACAAAATGGTTCCACCCTGTTCAATACACGATAATGTTGACTGAAGCAGTACGTCCCTTCGATTAGCATAGCGATGAGCACCTGGATAGTCTTCTTTATCCCCATCTCCAATACTTCGAGCAATGGATGTAATTTCACCAATTTCATCTTTATCTTGATAATAATACGTTGAAGTTAATAGCTGTTCCATCCAACGCTTCTCATAGAAGGTACTCACACAGTTAGCAATGCATTGAGAAATCTGATAACACAGTTTTGTATCATATGGGCCTATCGCAACAGAAAGACTTAACTCTTCTTCATTTACAATGACTGAGTCACCGATTTTAATGAACTTGTTCAATTGATCGAATACAAATTGGAAGTCATCTATATCAGTAAATGTTATCGAAACCAACGCATTCCCTCCTGTCCACTACCTTCTCATTAGAATCTATATGGCAGAATATGCGAAATGATGTATAGAACCAAAAAAAAAGCCTTCCGTAATGGAAGACTTTAAACTCGTCTATTTTTACCCTCTAAAAATACAGGCGTGGTAAAGTGCTTAATTCGCTCCATAATCCGCTTAGCTTTCGTTTCTTCAATTCCACTTTTATGGGAATAAGCTAAATGATCTTCAAGCAAAGCATAGTCCAGGTTAGATGAATACAGAGTTGGTAACCCCTCAGTCATACGATATTGTAATAAAGCTCCAAGAATATCATCTCGTACCCAACTTGAGATATTTTCCGCTCCAATATCATCAAGTATCAAGAGCGGTGTTTCTTTTAAATAATCAAGCTTTTCATCAATAGATTGATCTTGAATGGCGCTTTTCATTTGACGGAAGAAATCCGGAGTATAAATAAACTGAGAACGAACCCCTTTTTCTTTCGCCAGCTGGTTTGCAATAGCCCCGAGAATAAACGTTTTCCCTACCCCAAAACCTCCATGAATATAAAGCCCTTTAGTGGTTTCACCAGGAACGAAATCTTCTACATATTGAATCGCCGTCCCAATCGCTTCAATTCTAACAGGATCTTCATCATCCAAATCCGCGAAGGTAGCCTGAAGAATTTCTTTCGGAATATAGTAGCTTTGAATCATCTGATTACGCTTTTTGTTCTTATCATCTTCAATTCTTGTTGGACAACGGTTGTAGCGAATATCAATCACCGAACGATTAATAAATAGCTCAGGCTCGTACCCCTCCATCATATTAATGCAGTTCGAGAGACCAGGGCATCCTTCACATCGCTTTGCTTGTGTTGTATATTCATATAGTCTTGCAAGACTTCTATCAATTATTTTGTCATCGACCTCGTCATGCTCTTCAATAAATGCACGAATATCTTCATCGGCCATAATAGCCTTCTTCATCTCTTGGTACTGTTCCTGGAATTTCTTATTGCCTGGCATCTTGTTAAATGATTCCTGGATTGATTCCATTCTTGTTCACCCCGCTTATTTCTTATATTTACTTAGCATCTTTTTAAGCTGATCCTGTTTCTCAGATCGCTCCTCATGAGACATATCCGGTTCTTTTTGATCTGAAATCCATTCAGGCACTTTGTCTTTTCTAGCGGCAGGTTTCCCACGATTGGAAGAGCCTGTTTTTTTCTTGGCCGGTTGCTGAAGCTCTTTAATGGCAAGGTTCATTGCTTCTCTTACTGTCTTTACCCTTGCCCTTGCCCAGTGACTCGCAAACTTTTCTACATAATTCTTCGATAACTTCTTATCCTGCGTTTCTAGAATGAAATCAAGTAAGACATTCATAACACCAGGAGTCAGCTTTTGTTCATCCATTATTCGCTCCACAAGCTTCATATCTGCTTCAGAAGGTTTTCCCCCTTCAGCTGCCCGCTGAAGAATATCATATGGCGTCATCTGTTCATATCTCTGCGCCGCTTTCTCTTCTTCTGTCTCAGGTTCTTTCTTATGAAACTCTTGTAAAGAAACAGGTTGACTTCTATATTGGAGAGCAGGCACTTTGCCACGATTTTCAAGCGCGAACCAACTGCTTACTTCCTTGCGCAGTAGATCATCAGAAAGTTCGTCATGGTGAATTGCAGCTTGTTCCACAATCCGGCCCATTTCATATGGTTCAATTTTATACACAAAAGCAAGTCGCTCAATCGTTTTCTTAACAGACTCTGTAAACATTTTCTCAGTGACAATCATATCAGAAATGTGCTGCTTCATCATATCGAAGTCGAATTGCGAAGAAGTAAAAACAAGGCCTTTATTTTCATCACGTTTCTCTATCGTTACTTCCTCTTCTACTTCGCTCATACCAGTCATTTCAGACGGGTGAAGAGAATCGTATACTTCATTAAATGATGCAGTCACGTCACTATACTCAGCTAGATCTGCCTTTTCCACTGTGAAGTGCTTTTTTAGATCATTGTATCGATTACGTCCTAATCGATTGAATAAATAAATATTCAGTACGCCATCATTGAAGAAGCGTTCCGGTGTGAGAGGAGCTTGCAATTCATAAGTAAAATGTCTAGGATCTCCACTGTCTTTTACATATGTTTTCAACAGGCCAATTCCTTCTAATTTACGTCTCTCTTCAAGTACTCTCTTCAAATCCCATCTCATCATAAGTAGCAAATTATGATGAGTCATTGTTGTAACAAAATGATTCTGCTGCTCATGAGCACTCCAGAGAGTCATATAAAGACTGTAGGCCGGAGCCCCGATTAAAGGTTGATATAACAATGTTAGTACTCTTCGATCATACTCGTGCAAAAGTCCGGATGCTTCAATCTGAAGCGTATCAACAGGAAGAAGTTCTTTCCAATGCATATGCTTCACCTTTGTATTCCTCATAATTTTTGAAACCGTACAAAAAAAGAGCTTACGCGAAGCTCCCCCTTTGTTATTCTGCTCTGTTAATTAATTCTTTTAATTCGCGGATAAAGACATTAATATCTTTAAATTGACGATAGACAGAAGCAAATCGAACATAAGCAACTTCATCAACCTTTGCCAGCTGATCCATAACAAGCTCTCCCACAACATCACTACTGATCTCGGAAGCTCCCTGATTACGAAGATCACGTTCGATTTCATTAACAATTGTTTCTAGAGTTTCAAGTGGAACAGGCCTTTTTTCACAGGCTTTAATTAAACCTCTAAGAATTTTATCCCTGCTAAACTCTTCTCTAGTTCCTTCTTTTTTCACTACAATAAGCGGTATTTCTTCAACTGTTTCAAATGTCGTAAATCGATACGTACACGATTCACACTCACGGCGCCTACGAATCGAACGGCCCTCGTGAACCGGCCGAGAATCAAGCACCCTTGTACCATTGTGATTGCAGTTGGGACAACGCATAAGATCATCTCCACTAAACGAACAAGATTTCTACTACTATTTTAGCATAAAATGTGTCATGACACACCTACCCTTAAAACTGCTCAGAAATCCCTGTTCCGATTAACGTAAGTTTCTTTTTTAAATCATTATAAATGGTTGCAATGACTTTCTTACTGTATCCGAAATCAACTGGAAGTGGCGTCTCTGTTGAAACAGAGAAATCAACGGCAGTTCTATAAGCACGAACCGTGACAACTATTACAACAATAAGGGCCTTTTTAGGACCTTTCACTTGAAAAACAAATTCTCCACGCTCCGGAGAATTCGTAACGATTTCACCTTTATAGTGTTGTTGAAGGACGGCTTTCGCTTCTGTAAAAGCCTGTTCCTTTGTCGCTTTAAAATAATGGGTTTTAAGAGCATCATTCGGATGTCTTTCCCCAGTTTCAGAACGGTTGCTAAAAAATTCTTTTATTCCCACCCCAGGTCCTCCTCTATTTTTTTTAAGAATAGCAATAAATGACTGATAAATCAATCACATTGAAAGGAATAGGACCGATAGGAAAAGCGAGATGTCTTCTTAGTGAATATAAAAAAAGAGTGCACTGAGCACCCTTTTCAATCATTGTATTATTATGAAGTAAACGCTGACTGTTCTTCTCTAACTTTAGGTTTGACCGGACCCATGCCTCGAGGAAGTTCAATGTTTTCTCGTGAATCTGCACCGAGAGCATCAGCAATATAGTTAGCCGCGACGTTCGGATCAAGATCTCCACAAGTATATACATCAATACTTGCATAACCATGTTCAGGAAAACTGTGAATCGTTAAGTGTGATTCAGAAATAATAACAACACCACTAACGCCTTGTGGAGCGAATTTATGAAATGCAACTTCACGAACCTCAGCACCGGACTTAAGAGCAGCTTCAACAAACGTTTCTTCAATAAATTTCATGTTGTTTAATTTTTCAATGTCACAGCCCCATAGTTCAGCAATGACGTGACGACCCATTGTATCCATAGCAAAATTCCCCCTTTAAATTTACTCATGCATTGATTAGCATGCGGTATCGAAAATCCACCACGGGGGAAAGTTAGTCCGATGAGGTCCTAACCCTTTAAGTAGTTTTCAATGCCAAATTGCTATAAAAGAAGTTCACGAAAAATAGTATAAGGCTTTTAAAATAGATTTGCAAGAATAAATTAAAGAACCTTTTTGTTAGTTCGTCGTTATTGAGCATTAAAGCTCATTATATTCTTATATGACTAATTTTATCCTATTAACTGTAGTATGATTCAATCATTCAAATATATTTGGTTTATCGTTAACTGCTCCTTTAACTAAGATGTGAATTTCGCGAGTACTATCATTACGTTATTTTACATACCGACTATATTAACGAGCCTTGTTGATTTTTGTAGTATTTACGCGCTGTGTCAACCCATTGATTCGAACAAAAATCGAGCTATCAATAACACAAGCTTATAAAAAAAGAAGCGGTGAGATACCGCCTCTTCTCCCACTTTCTATACGATTGCTTTCAATCTCTCGGGTATTCTTTCTCCCACATACTTCGCCATATCAACAACTCGGCATGAGTAACCCCACTCATTATCGTACCAGGCAAGGACCTTTACTTTCTTATTCTCAACGACCATTGTAGAAAGTCCATCAACAATCGATGAATGATCATTTCCGTTGTAATCAATGGAAACGAGAGGTTCATCAGAGTAGCCAAGAATTCCTCGAAGCGGTCCCTCGGAAGCAGCCTTTAAAGCATCATTAACCTGATCAATTGTCACATCCTTCTCAAGATCTACTACAAGATCTACAAGTGAGACATTTGGTGTAGGTACACGAAGTGACATGCCGTTAAGTTTCCCCTCAAGGTGTGGTAAAACTTTAGAAATTGCTTTTGCCGCTCCTGTCGAAGTCGGTATGATTGACTGACCACAAGCGCGAGCTCTTCTCAAATCTTTATGGGGGTTGTCGATATTTTTTTGGTCATTCGTATACGCATGCACAGTTGTCATCATTCCCGAGACAACACCAAAGGATTTATCAAGCACCTGTACTACAGGAGCAAGACAGTTGGTTGTACAAGAAGCGTTTGAAAGAACGTGATGTTTTTCATTATTGTATTCGCTT
The DNA here is from genome assembly GCF_050467905.1 of Pseudalkalibacillus sp. NRS-1564. Taxonomy (NCBI): domain Bacteria; kingdom Bacillati; phylum Bacillota; class Bacilli; order Caryophanales; family Fictibacillaceae; genus Pseudalkalibacillus; species Pseudalkalibacillus sp. NRS-1564. Next base: position 5,647 of record NZ_JBITPM010000003.1, read on the forward strand.
TCATTTATGCCCATCACAATTGTAAGATCTTCATTTTTACCAGGAGCTGTTATGATTACCTTGGTAGCACCCGCATCAATATGATAGGCTGCTTCTTCTCTTGTACGGAATTTACCAGTGGCTTCAATCACAATATCGATCCCCATATCCTTCCAAGGAAGACTTTTCGGATCACGGTTGTTTAAAACAACAACTTTTTTACCATTAATTTTTATCCCGTTTTCAACAGGGACTACTTCTCCATCAAATGTACCGTGAATGCTATCATATTTAATTAAATGGCTGAGCGTTTCCGGCGGATAGCTAGCGTTAATTGCCACAACTTCTAAACTATCTTCCATAATTGCCTTTCTAAATACCATACGCCCAATTCTTCCAAAGCCATTAATCGCTACTCTTGATTTCATCCAGCGTTCCTCCCGCCATATATGTGTTATACTTATTTCCCCTATCACAAAATTAGTATAACATATAATATGCAATTGAAAAGATTAATTTACACTATTTTTGTAAATCGTCATATATCTGAGCAATCGTCTAAATAAATACAAAAAAACACGCCAGAAAGGCGTATTTTTTTAAATGATTTTCCATTTAGTTAGAATGTTCCTAAGCTGCTTATCTGTTTCTTCACGTGTTCCCATATTATCAATCACTTCATCAGCAAGCTTTTTCTTCTGTTCGATAGGCAATTGAGAATGTATGCGATCAGTTGCCTCTTCTTCTGTACTACCGTCTCGCTCCACTAATCGTTTCAACTGGACGTCAGCATTAACATAGACAAGAAGTGTTTGATCTACCATATGAGTCAGTTTACTTTCAAATAACAGCGGAATATCGAATACCACGTGAGCGTTTCCTTGTTCTTTATAAGCTGCAGCTTCGTCAAGCATTCCTTTTCGAATAGCGGGATGAAGAACACGATTTAATTGCTTACGCTTGTCATCGTCCTTAAAGATAACAGAGCCAAGCTTCTTCCGATCAAGCCCACCATTATCATCCTTCATTTCCTCTCCAAACAAACGAAAAATCTCTTCTAGAGCTGGCTCACCAGGTTCAACCACTTTTCTTGCCATCACATCTGCATCAATTATTGGTATGTTATATCGGCGAATCATTTCTGCCACAGTACTTTTTCCACTAGCAATTCCACCGGTAAGTCCTATATCCATCGTATCTTCTCCTTTCCTACATTCTCATAAAGCCCAGAATGATGAGTAAACACCCTGGTAAAAAAGAAAGTTTATCCATCCATTTAATATTTGAAGTGAAGTTACCAAACTTAAGACCTAAAAGCAGGAATAACGAACTCATACATGCGATTAAAAGAGAAGTTTCAATTGGTGGAAACCCAACCATTGACGCACCAATCCCTGCTCCAAAGGCATCAAGCGACAATGCTGCACCGAGCATGATAGCTTCAATACCTGTAATCGTACCGGAGTCATCAAAATCGGCTGTTGTCGGCTTTCTTAATATACTGATGACCACTCCAAGCGAGCGAATTTCATAATGAAGAAGGATTCGCTCTGAAACAGTTTTTTCTGCTTCTTTATTGTTACGAAACATTTGATACAGCACCCAGCCACCAAGCGCAATAAGGATGCCGCCTCCAATACGCTGGGCTAATATATCTGATATCCATAATTGTAAAAGGGACCCAAACCCCATAGCGACCAACATGGAGACCGCCGAAAAGATTGAAATAATGAGAATTGACTTAAAAGGAATCCTCATTCTTCGCAAGCCATAAGTTAAGCCGACCCCAAATCCATCTACACTTACTGCAAGTGCTAAGAAACAAAGAGAAACCCAGTACATAGGCGAGCTCCTTCCATACTAAAATCTTAAACAGTATATGAAAGCAGCCCATCCAACGCTACGAATCACTCATTTATCTGACAGTCAGGACAAAATGTCGTACCGCGCCCACCGACTACGATTTTGGAAAGTTCTCCATTGCACCTCTTACACTCTTGACCTGCTCTACCATAGACAAATAAACTGTCCTGATAAGTTCCAACTTTTCCCTGACTATTTACATAGGAACGTATTGTACTTCCACCTTTGTTTACAGCATCTTTTAACGTATTCACAATCTCAGCATGAAGCTCTTCAATTTCGTTTTCTTTTAACGTTGAAGCCACTCGCTCAGGATGAATACCAGCTTTAAACAATGCCTCATCCACATAAATATTTCCTAATCCCACAACGATTGTTTGATCTAATAATACCGTTTTTACTTTCCTAGAAGTCTTTTTAAACCCCTGTTGTAAAACTTCTGGGGTAAACTGATCAGAAAATGGTTCATAACCTAGCTGAGCAAGCGGCAACTCATTTTCTTCTATTCCAATCGGAAACAAGTGCATCGTGCCAAATTTACGTACATCATGGTATCGAAGTTCTGTCCCATCATCAAAAGTGAAGAATACGTGAGTATGATGATCAAACTCTTCTTCTATAGATGTTAACTTATATTTCCCTTCCATTCGAAGATGCGAAACGATCACATCATCCTCGAGTATAAGCTTTAGAAACTTCCCTCTTCTTCTTACACCCTTAAATGTCTGTCCAATCACCTTCATTTTAAATGCTTCGACATCATCAGGTTTCTTGATGATTTTTGGCCATTTTACTAATACATTTGTAATTCGTTTCCCTACGATTAATTCTTCGAGCGTGCGTTTAACTGTTTCTACTTCTGGTAATTCAGGCATTATTCCCTCTCCTTTGATGCCTACTTCGCATCATACCAGGTGGAGCCATATTCATAATCAACTTTCAGCGGTACATCCAGTTTGATTGCAGATTCCATCACTTCAGGTACGATCCGTTTTAACGTTTCAATTTCTTCTTCTGGTGCCTCAAAAATTAATTCATCGTGTACTTGAAGTAGCATACGCGTTTTTAGATTTTCTTCTTTTAATCGCGTATCCATTTGAACCATCGCAAGCTTAATAATATCAGCAGCCGTTCCTTGAATCGGTGTGTTCATTGCCGTTCTTTCAGCAAACCCTCTTTGATTAAAGTTCCTTGAGTTAATTTCGGGCAGATATCTTCTTCGCTGGAGCATTGTTGATACATACCCCTCTTCTTTCGCCTTAACAACTACATCTTCCATGTAATTTTTCACCCCTGGGAAACTCTCTAAGTACCGATCGATGAATTCGCCAGCTTCCTTTCTCGAAACGTCAATACTTTGAGAAAGACCATAATCACTAATACCATAAACAATTCCGAAATTAACAGCTTTCGCGTGTCTTCTCATATTCGACGTAACGTCATCCTTGTTAACGTTGAACACATTCATCGCTGTTTTCGTATGAATATCCTCATCCTGTTGGAAAGCTTCGATTAAATTTTGATCCTGAGCGATGTGTGCAAGGACTCTTAGTTCAATTTGCGAATAGTCTGCCGCAAACATAACCCAGTTTTCATTAGATGGAATGAAAGCTTTTCTAATCTTACGGCCTTCTTCTAAACGAATCGGAATGTTCTGTAAGTTAGGGTCTGTAGAGCTAAGTCGACCTGTTTGCGTGAGAGCCTGGTTAAACCTTGTATGAATTTTCCCAGTATCAGAATAGATCACTTTTAGTAAACCTTCTACATATGTTGAATTCAACTTCCCTAATTGACGGTAAAGAAGAATTTCTGGAATAACATCGTGTTTACTTTCAAGCTTTTCGAGTACATCAGCTGAAGTTGAATATCCAGTTTTTGTTTTCTTAATCACCGGAAGCTCTAGCTTATCAAATAGAACCTCACCAAGTTGCTTAGGCGAATTGATGTTAAACTCTGTACCTGCAAGTTCAAAAATCCTTGCTTCGATTTTGCTTAATTTCTCATTTAACTCTGCACCCATTTTCTCAAGGAATTTCGTATCAACGGATACACCTTTTGTTTCCATTTCACCAAGAACAAGGGTTAACGGCATTTCAAGATCGTGAAATAGCTCATATTGTTCATTCTTTTTTAACTGTTCTTCAAGTGTCTCTTTTAATTGGAAAACAGCGAAAGCTTTTCGAACAAGGTGGTCTGCAAGCTCGTCTCGTTCTGGAAGTTTCCGTTTTGCCCCTTTACCATAAACCGATTCATCAGAGGAAACGATTGAAAAGCCTTCTCGACGAGAAATAGCAGATATATCATGCGTTGACTCAGAGGGATTCAGTAAATAAGAAGCAATTACTAAATCAAACGTAATGCCTTCTAGCGCAATCCCTTTCCACCCTAGAGCAACAACTGCTCGCTTCGCATCAAACACCCACTTCTTCTGAGATCGATCTTCAAGGAAGTTTTTTAATAGCTTAGAAGACATTGCGACTTCGGTTGGTATGAAATAATTCCCATTTTCATTCACAATAGAAATACCTTGTATTTCCGCATTGTGATAATTTTCTTCCATTACCTCAACGATCATGGCAGAAGGACTGATTAAATGATGCTCTTCAATTTCTTTAACCAAATCAAAAGACAATTCATCTATTGCTTGTTCCTCATTTTGCTCTCCACCAATTCGATTAAGAAGGTTTTTAAAGCCGAGCTCATTAAATAATGAAACTACAGCATCATGTTCATATCCTCTATATGACAGATCATTTATTCCAAGCTCAAGAGGCGTCTCCTTAAATATTGTTACGAGTTCCTTACTCATCATGGCCTGATCACGGTTCTCTTCAAGTTTTTCCTTAAGCTTTTTGCCCGACACTTTATCAAGCGACTCATAAACCGCATCAACTGTGCCAAACTGCTTCAATAATTTAAGAGCCGTTTTTTCTCCAACCCCTGGTACCCCAGGGATATTATCCGAGTTATCACCCATTAGCGCCTTCATATCGATAATTTGATCTGGAGAAAGTCCATATTTTTCATTAAGAAATGCAGGGTCATATGTATCAATATCTGTAATCCCTTTACGAGTTAAAGCAACATGAACGTTATCTGAAACTAGCTGAAGAAGATCCTTATCACCGGAGTATATTTTAACTTCCCAATCTTCCTTACTCGCAATGGTTGATACCGTTCCAATAATGTCATCTGCTTCATAGTTCTTAATTTCATATCTCTTAATATTAAAGGCATCTAGCACCTCACGAATGACAGGAAACTGTTCACTCAATTCAGAAGGAGTCTTTTGTCTACCACCTTTGTATTCTGTATATGTCTTATGACGGAACGTGGTTTTTCCTGCATCAAACGCTACGAGCATATGAGTTGGTGATTCATTTTCAATAATCTTCAGCAACATCGTTGTAAAACCTAACACCGCATTCGTATATACACCCTTATCATTGTTTAGCAATGGCAATGCGAAAAATGCACGATAAGCAATACTATTTCCATCAATTAATACTAATTTGTTTTTCAATCGAAATCCTCCCGTTTCATTCATATAGACGTTTTATTATCGCTAAAATTATAAAAAGCGACGCCTGCTCCTTTCATTTTACCACGATGGCAAAAAGAAAGAAAAACAAGCGCCAATAAACAAATAAAGCATAATAAAATCACGACTTAACATTTTCAATAAAGTTTTGATTTTGTATAGAAGGCATTCCATAATATGATCTAAAAAAAAGGAGACGAGTTATACTCGTCTCAAAAATATGCTCTCGTCATGATGAAGGGGTCAATTGTTACTTTACAGAAATAGTTTAAAGGACATATAAATAGAGTGTAAAGAAATCGTAAAGTTTAGAAATGTCTCTCTTTGTTAAGTGTAATCACGAATGTTGTCCCATCTCCAAGTTCGCTCTTCACATCAATACGACCATGATGTGCTTCAACAAGGTGTTTCACTATAGCAAGCCCAAGACCCGTTCCGCCTGAATTTCTACTTCTAGCCCGGTCCACTCGATAGAAACGTTCAAATATCCTAGGAAGTTCTTCTTTACGAATGCCAATTCCGTTATCCGAAATGATGAACTGAACAATGTCACTTGACTCTTGAACAGAAATCGTAATTTTGCCTTCTTCCGGTGTATACGTAATGCTATTGGCAATTAAATTCAGAAACACTTGTTTTAAACGATTTGTATCTCCTTTAATATGAAGATTCCCCTCATATTGGACATTCACTTCAATGCCCTTTTTTTCTGCTTTGCTTTGAGTCATTAACAAACAATCATCAATAACCTCTTTTAAGTCTACAACTTGCCAGTTTAATGAGAAATGCTTTTGTTCCATTTTAGATAAATCGAGAAGATCCTGAATTAAACTTTGAAGTCGATCACTCTCATTTAGAATAATGGTAAGAAAACGAGTTCTAAAAGCTTTATTTTCCATAGCGCCATCTAATAATGTTTCAGCAAACCCTTTGAGCGAAGTCACCGGCGTTTTCAATTCATGAGAAACGTTCGCTACGAAGTCTTTGCGCATTTGTTCGAGCTTCTTCAATTCTGTAATATCGTGAAAAACAAGGACAACACCTTTCAGCTTATTGTCCTGATCAAGAATTGGTGCACCAGACACATCAAAATGCCTTATTTCAATTCCCACTTCTAACTCAACCTGCTTACGCACTGTTTGTTCTACAAGAAGTGTCTCCTCAACAATACGAATAATATCTCGATAAGGAATAGCCTCATAATAAAGCAGGTCCATATAATCATTTACTTGGATTTGAAAAGTGTCTTTATAAAAGCGGTTTACTAAATTAATATGACCTTTTGAATCAATAAGAATTAAGCCGCTATCCATGTTTTCAATGAGTGTCATTAAGCGATTTTGCTGAATTTCATAAGATGTGGTCATGGTTTGCAAATTTCTAGCAAGTATATTTAAAGCATGACTAAGTTGTCCCGTCTCGTCTAGTTTATACTCATATGTTCTTGCCTTGAAATTTCCAGAAGCTAGTTCATTCGCAACCTTTAATGCTCCCTCCAAGGGCTTCGTTAACTGATTGGAGATACGAAGACTAATATATATAATGATAAAAAAAGCAGCTGCAAAAGAAAAAATCAATATCAGCCACATATTCGATAGAGCTTCCTGACTAGCACTCTCGAATAGAATTCCTTCAAATAAATTGCCAAGGAAAACGATCATCATAGAAAATACGATAAAGAGGATAACAAATTGAGCATTAAGAAAGCGTGAACGAAATCTTTTCATTAAATTGAGGGCTCCTCTAACTTATACCCAAGACCCCTGATTGTTTTAATGTATTCAGGTTTGCGCGTATTCTGTTCGATCTTTTCACGTAAGTGACTAACATGCACATCAACAATTCTCGTATCTCCTACAAAATCATAATTCCATACAGCGCTTAACAGCTGCTCTCTTGTAAGTACACGTCCTTTATGACGTAAAAGATAAACGAGTAACTCAAATTCTTTCGGGGTTACCTCCATAATTTCTTCTTGGAAGAATGCTTCATAATTATTAGGGTATACTTCCAATTCTCCAACTTGGATTTTTTCGGATTCTTCCATTTGGCTAGCAGCCTTTGATTCCTCAAGTTGTTTCACTCGTCTGAGAATAGCTTTGATTCTGGCCACTACTTCCCTTGGACTAAATGGCTTCGTCATATAATCATCAGCACCTAGTTCAAGACCAAGCACTTTATCAAATTCATCATCCTTTGCAGTTAACATCAGCACCGGTGTGTGAATATGACGTTGTCTCAATTCTTTACATACTTCTAATCCATCCATTTCAGGTAGCATGAGATCAAGGATAATGCAATTCGGCTTTTCCTCAATCACGACTTCTAAAGCTTCAGCACCGTTTTCAGCAGTGACGACTTCGTATCCTGCCTGTTCAAGATTAAATTGAAGCAATGTTAAAATTGATATTTCATCATCAACAACTAGTATTTTTTGAGCCATTGTCAAATCCCCCTAACGAATTTCCCCATTCATCAATACCGATTCTTATACCAGGCGGTTTTCTTTATTTTAGCCTGAATACTTTCATCATACTATTTTTTTCACAAAGGCAAAAGAAAAACTTAAGCTATCCACGATATTAACCGTTTTCCATACGTATGAAATTTCGTTACAAAAAAAGAGCCCAAAATGGGCTCTAAAAATTATCAAATGAAGTTGACTTTGTTAGTGGTTTAGCAGGATATGGAGGGCTGACAGTGAAAGTTCCGTCTAAAATGGAATCCTCCGATTCGTTTACACCCTTAACAGCTATGACGACTTCATGTGCTTCTTTAGACACGTTTATGACTTCAAACTTGAAGTGAAGCGTCTCATAATGATGAACCGGGTTTTCATATTTCACTTCATGTTTCTTAAGACTACTTCCGGGTCCTGGCAAATATTTAGAAATAGCACCTGTTACGATAGCAAGGAGCATAATTTGCGGAACAATCGGCTTTTTAAAAGGCGTCATAGAGGCATAATCATGCTGAATGAATAGGGGATTGTTATCGTTGGAAATTCCAAGGTAGAGAAGAAGATCTCGATCCTCTATTTTTTCTGATACTTCAAGCTTTTCACCAACAGAAATCTCTTCAATCATTCGTCCAATTTTTCGTTTTTTCCCTAAAAGCACAGCTACTCCCCCTTATATAAGAAAGCGCTTTCTTATAATGTTGTAAAAGAGATCCGGTTAACACCGGATCTACTTTAATGGCATTATTAACCTAATACCGTCATAACTTTGCGAACAGACTCGGCTGATTTATCCAGCTCTTTCTTTTCTTCGTCAGTTAAATCTAATTCGATGATGTCTTCAATCCCGTCGCCACCAAGTATTGTTGGCACACCAAGGTATAGACCATCATAGCCATATTCACCCTCAAGATAAGCAATTGTAGGAAGCACACGACGTTGATCTTTTAAAATGGCTTCAACCATCTCAACAAGAGATGCAGCAGGAGCATAATAAGCACTACCATTTCCAAGCAGACTTACAATTTCCCCGCCACCTTTACGTGTACGTTCTACAATTTCATTAATCCGGTCTTCAGAAATAAGGCTTTGAAGAGGAATGCCTCCAGCAAATGAATAGCGAACAAGTGGTACCATATCATCACCATGACCACCAAGTACGAAACCGGTAATATCTTTCACAGAAAGATTTAATTCTTCAGCAATAAATGAACGGAATCGTGCAGAATCAAGAATGCCTGATTGCCCGATGACACGGTTTTTAGGGAGACCTGACTCCTTAAATACCGTATACGTCATGGCATCTACAGGATTTGTTAGAACAACTATTGTCGTTTCAGGAGAATATTTTACGATTTCTTGAGTAACGCTCTTCATGATTTTGGCATTAGTATTCACAAGATCATCGCGACTCATCCTTGGTTTCCTTGCAATTCCAGCAGTAATAACAACAATATCTGAATCAGCTGTATCTTCATAGCTTGAAGTCCCTGTGATTTTAGAGTCAAATCCTTGAACTGGGCTTGCTTCAAACATATCAAGAGCTTTTCCTTTTGTCGGACCTTCTTGATTTGGGATATCTACAAGTACTACATCAGCAAGTTCTTTTTGAGCTAGTAGAAAAGCCGTCGTTGCCCCTGTAAATCCTGCACCAATTACGGAAACTTTCTTACGTTTCATTGTCATTTAATAGCCACTCCTTTAATCCAGTTCAAAATTGGTGGTCTGTTGAATTAGTCCATATTGTTGATTAGTTCATCACCAAATTCAGATGTTTTCACTTCTGTTGCGCCGTCCATTAGTCGCGCAAAATCATATGTTACAACTTTATTCGCAATTGATTTTTCCATGGCATCAAGAACTAGCTTAGCTGCTTCATTCCATCCAATGTGCTCAAGCATAAGAACGCCTGACAAAATAACAGATGATGGATTTACTTTATCAAGACCAGCATATTTTGGAGCTGTACCATGCGTTGCTTCAAAAATAGCATGACCAGTTTCATAGTTGATATTTGCTCCTGGAGCAATACCAATTCCACCAACTTGCGCTGCAAGAGCATCCGATACATAATCACCATTAAGGTTCATTGTAGCGACAACGTCGAACTCAGCTGGACGAGTAAGAATTTGTTGCAAGAAAATGTCCGCAATCGCATCTTTCACGATGAGTTTGCCTTCACCTTCTGCTTTAGATTGAGCTTCGTTCGCAGCATCTTTACCTTTTTCTTCAACGATACGATCGTATTCAGCCCAAGTAAAGACTTTATCTCCAAATTCTTGTTCAGCCACTTCATAGCCCCAGTTTTTAAATGCGCCTTCTGTGAACTTCATGATGTTCCCTTTATGAACAAGGGTTACATTTCTACGACCTTCGTCAAGAGCGTATTGAATCGCTGCGCGAACAAGACGCTTCGTTCCTTCTTCAGAAACTGGCTTAATACCAATGCCTGAAGTTTCAGGGAAACGAATGTTTTTTGCACCCATTTCATCTTGAAGGAATGAAATCACTTTTTTCACTTCATCTGATCCTTTTTGGAACTCGATTCCAGCATAGATATCTTCTGTATTTTCTCGGAAAATAACCATATCTGTATCTTCAGGGCGTTTTACTGGAGAAGGAACTCCTTTAAAATAACGAACTGGACGAAGGCAAGTAAATAAATCAAGCTCTTGACGAAGTGCAACGTTAAGAGAACGAATGCCTCCTCCTACAGGTGTTGTAAGTGGCCCTTTAATTGCAATTATGTATTCACGAATTGCATCAAGAGTAGCTGCTGGTAGCCATTCACCTGTTTTATCGTAGGCTTTTTGACCTGCATATACTTCTTTCCATACAATTTTCTTCTTTCCTCCGTAAGCTTTGTCTACGGCACCTTCGATAACTTTAGAGGCAGCTGCCCAAATATCGGGACCAGTCCCATCTCCTTCAATATACGGAATAATTGCGTGATCTGGAACATTTAGTACACCATTATTTACGGTAATCTTCTCTCCATTTGCCATTCTGTATTCCTCCTATTGAAATAACTTTTATGTTAGCTAAGCAGGGAAGAAATGATCCTCCCTGAGTTTTCTTCTATCTGTCTTCTACTTTTACATATGTCTGATTCGTTGAACCAATATATTCTGCACGTGGACGAATGAGGCGATTGTTACTATATTGCTCTAGAATATGAGCAATCCAACCAGAAACTCTACTCACTGCAAAAAGTGGCGTGAACAGGTCATGGTCAATGCCAAGACTATGGTAAACAGAAGCTGAATAGAAATCTACGTTAGGTGGAAGACCTTTCTCACTTGTAACGATTTCTTCCATCTTCGTTGACATCTCATACCATTTTGTTTCACCTGTAAGGTCAGTTAACTGACGTGACATCTCTCGTAAATGCTTCGCACGCGGGTCACCTGTCTTGTAAACGCGATGCCCAAAGCCCATGATCTTTTCTTTGTTATCAAATGCATTTTGCAAATAAGGTTCGACATTATCAACGCTGCCGATTTCACTTAACATAGCCATCACGCGTTCATTTGCCCCACCGTGAAGAGGTCCCTTAAGAGCACCAATCGCTGCTGTGACACCTGAATACATATCAGATAAAGTAGCTACACATACGCGAGCGGTAAAAGTGGAAGCGTTCAGTTCATGGTCTGCATGAAGGACTAGGGCTTTATTGATAGCTGTCACAGCCACATCTACCGGAAGCTCACCAGTTAATGTGTATAAAAAGTTAGCTGCAAAGCTTAGATCTTTCTTAGGTTCTACTGGATCCTTTCCTTCACGAACCCGGGAAAAAGCGGTTACAACAGTAGGTATTTTAGCTTGAAGACGAATCGCCTTACGATAATTCGCTTCTTCACTCATATCATCTGCTTCTTCGTCATATAAAGCAAGTGTAGAAACAGCAGTACGAAGAGCTGCCATCGGATGTACTTTATCACTTGGATAAGACTTCATTTGAGCAACGATTTCTTCAGGAATAGCTGCATTTTTGGCAAAATCAGCTGTAAATTCCTCAAGTTCTGTCTTATTTGGAAGTTTATCATTCCATAAAAGATAAATTACTTCTTCAAAACTAGCATTCTCAGCGAGGTCATCGATGTTATATCCTCTGTATGTTAAGACATCATTAACGATAGAACTAATCGATGATGTTGTTGCAACTACGCCTTCTAATCCGCGTGTAGTCGTCATACGTCTCCCTCTCCTTTTCCATATTATTGGCTCTGATATTTTCTAAAAATTCTGCTTTGATAACGCTTTTAAAACGCTCCAAAAAAAATAAGAACCTATGTACAAGTTGGTGCGTCAGTTCTCATTATAAACAATTCTCTGATATTTGTGAATGAATATGCATAATTTCATCAATTCCTTTTTTTCTCACATGCCGAAAATCTGAATTGATAATCAAAGAAATACTGCACAACCGCCCCTTCCTGAACAGTCGTTCAGTTAAAAAGTTCGACAATCTTCATAGCCATGTAGGCAATTCCAGCTCCTATTAATGGACCTACAGCAATCCCTTGAAAAACAGCAACTGCAAGAATAGTACCAAATACAAGTGCTGTCGTAATATGCGGATCATTCTGAAGTAAGACGATGCCTTTTGAAGCTATGATGGCTACAAACACTCCTGCCCCCATCGCAATCCAGGCATAGGAAGATTTGACAGCTTCTCCAAGTTGCTTAAATCCTATTTCACCACTAGCAATTGGAACGAGTACGGCAATGGTTATAATCGTAACGCCCCATGAAATGCCTTTGGATTGGAATATCGGAAACACTTTATCACCTAATCCCACTGCTTTGATTAGTAACAAAACGACTACCGCAATGATCAGTGAGCTATTCTTCGCTACAAGTGCGATCCCAAGTAAGATAAGCAAAAAGATGGTAGGCTGTGAAATAATTGTCATATAACTCCCTCTTTCACACTAACAGAACTCTTATAGTATAACAAATTTTATGAATTTAAGCACGGATCACCTCAATCCCAATTGATTGTCACGAAGCAACCGGTGTAAAATATAGGAAAGACATAAGGGGGATTCAAATGAATTGGAAGTACATACATAGAATCTTACGCTTTCTACTTGTCATTCTTCTTATTATTGTTTCTCTGATCTCCTTTTATTATATCTGGCATCTTGCTTATCCATTTGTCATCGCTCTTTTGCTCGCTTTTCTAATTAACCCTCTCGTAGACTTATTAGAAAACCGAGCGAAAATACCGAGGCCGCTCGCTGTAGCCCTATCAATTCTATTCCTTATCGGAGTCCTTGCTGCCTTTATTGCTCTGCTAGTAAATGAAGTTGTACAAGGCGTTGTATACCTCGCAAATGTATTACCAGGAAATTTCCAAGAAATTGTCTTATTCATAGAAGATCTTTTCGTGTCTCACGTCATGCCACTTTATTATCAGCTTGAAGAATTATTTAAGGATTTGAACAAAGATCAACAAACCACAGTACTCGATAATATCCAGTCCATTGGAACAACCATTACAACTACCCTTACGAATATACTTCAAACTCTTGTTGAAGGAATCCGCTCGTTTATTGTCAGCTTACCTACGATCCTAACAGTTCTGATCTTTTCTATGCTTGCCACTTTTTTTATTAGTAAAGACTGGTATAAGTTCATAAATTGGATGAAACTAAAAGTAAAAACTGATATCCAAGAAAGTATTAGCACCGTTTATATTGACTTAAGACGCGCTCTTTTTGGTTTTTTGAAAGCACAGCTTACCCTTATTTCAATGACAGCAATTATCGTTTTAATTGGTCTTTTTATTTTACGAGTAGATTATGCGATTACCATAGCGATTATCATTGGGCTTGTCGATTTACTACCATACCTTGGTACAGGCGCAGTTTTCGTGCCATGGATGATTTATTCCTTTTTAATCGGAAACTACGGATTGACCATAGGACTTTCTATTCTTTATGGAATTGTCGTGATTCAGCGGCAAGTCATGGAGCCTAAAGTGCTATCATCGAATATTGGACTTGATCCTCTCGCAACATTGATTGCTCTCTTTGTAGGCTTCCAACTATTTGGATTCATTGGTCTAATCATCGGCCCAGTTCTTCTCGTGGTACTAAAAACTCTTTATCACGCAAATGTTTTTAAGGACATTTGGGTTTTTATCAAAGGAGTATAAGTTTAATTACACTGTTAACTTTAGTGGTTCTTACAACCTTTGCTCGCAACCAATTAGATGAATCTCTAATAGAAAAATCGGCCTGGGTGACTTTATCAAATCTCCTTTAATAATAAAAGCAAAAAAAGCATGGCAGCAACGTCTCATTTAGACGATACTGCCATGCTAGAGCCGAAAGGTTCTCGCTATCTACTAATTATTATTTTTGTATCTCAGTAGCGTCATAAACTTTAACATCTAAAGGTGCAACTAGATATTCTGGTGCTTTACCTACAAAAGCTTGAAAATGAGCACTTTGGTTATGCGCATCGACTGCAGCCATATCTTCATAAGCTTCAATCATTTTATAAGTGTTCTCTTTTTCAACTTCTTTTGAAAGTGTATAAGAAATGTTACCTTCTTCATTTCTAGCCGCTTCAATCAAAGTTGTCACTTCTTTAAGAAATTCTTCTTCTTTAGCCGGGTTAATTTGTAATCCTGCATGAATAATAATCATTGTTCATTTCCTCTTTTCAATTTTAAATTTTTTATTTCCACTCTGCAATCGATTCAATAGGTAAGCGTACAGATTTGTAGCCTTCATTTGCTGCTTTACCAATTGAAAGCAACATAACTGGGTAGTAACGCTCTTTATCCATACCGTAAGCTTCAGCGATTTGAGCTTTCTCATATCCTCCAATTGGATTGGTGTCATAACCGTGTGCACGTGCAGCAAGCATTAACTGCATGGATACCAAACCACCATCAATGATGTTCATTTCTCTAAACTGCTCTGTTGACATTCCTTCTAACAACCCTTTAATCGCTGGAAGCTGCTGATCTCTAACTTCTGCAGGCATATACCCTTTTTGTACAGCAGTGTCATAAATTTCATCAGCATAGTCCAGGCTGTTCATATCAACAAAAACGGCAATCATTGCTGAAGAAGTTTCAACTTGAGACTGGTTGAATTTAGCAAGTGGTGCTAATGTCGCCTTTCCTTCTTCGCTATCAATAACGACAAAACGCCATGGTTGAAGGTTCACTGAAGAGGGTGCGAGTGTTGCTTCAGTTAGTATTTCAGTCATCTCTTCTTTACTTATTTTCACGGATGGATCATAATGGCGGATTGAGCGGCGCCCTGTAATAATTTCGTTAAAGTCATTTATTTTCGTTGCATTCATCGTTAATTCTCCTTAGTACTTTTCTAGTTAGTATTGAATATCTTTAATGTTATTTTGAATACGGTTAAGCATATTCGATAATTCTGATTGTTCCTGCTCAGTAAAATCTTTTAGTACCTTTTGAATGAATTGCTCTTTCTCTTTCCGAAAAGATGCAATTCGATCTCTGCCTTCTTCTGTTAACCTCACGAAGGTAAACCGGTTATCATCTGGATTTTTACGACGAGCAACCATTTTTTTCACTTCCAACTGCTTTAAATGTCTCGTTACAGCAGCGCTATCAATATTCACTTCTTTCTGCAATGCTGTTTGGCTAATTTCATCAACCTCAAACAATTTATGCAGGAGCTCTAAGCGAGACTGACTGATGCCGGTGCATCGTTCGAATTTAGGGCTCATTTGCTTGTAAATATCATTTAACTGATATAAAATTTCGCCTTCATTTGAACAAGAATTCTTCAACGCATCCTCCTCCTTCAATCAGTTGATGGGTCAATCGTTGACTCATCAACTAATATACTAGATGAGTTCCTTGATGTCAACAATAAAACCTTAATTAATTGATAGGTCAACCATTGATCTATCAATTAATATAATTTACTTGTTTATACAATGTCAAATCACACTTTATTTCTTCCAATAGAAAAGGAGCTTGAATATGTATTCAAGCTCCTTAAGGACATTTCATTATACGTTTCTAAGGCAGAATTTTTACCTTCTAATAAACATAAACTGACCATTATTCATTCGACGTTCAAGGAATTTCTTAATCCATCTCTTAAAAGGTTTTCTCGTTGCCGGGATGAGAAGTAAAAATCCTGTTGCATCTGTGATGAAGCCTGGTGTGAGTAGAACGACACCACCTACGAGTATGCATAGACCATCTAGAATAGCATCTCCAGGCATCTGGCCTGATTGCATTTGTCTGTTAACCTTTTGGATCGTTTCTGCCCCTTCTTTACGCGCAAGCCACGCCCCTAGAATCCCTGTACCAATAATCAATAATACTGTCGGAATAAGTCCCAGTGTTCTTCCTGACAGAAGTAACAAAGCGATCTCTAGAGCTGGAACGATAATAATAAAAAGCAACAAAATACGAAACATGACATAGCTCCCTCAATCATAATCGGGAAATTGTCCCGTTAACACTATTATACGTGATTTGAAATAATTTTCGAACTCAATTGCACCATTAACCTAATCCCCAGTGAAGAATACCCAAAATAAGTTAAATAATAAAGGCTGTCGATTTTCTCGACAGCCTTTTAAAAGTTTCAATCTTGCTTATAGAATGCTTGCTTTCCCGTTGTAAATAATTCCAGTCGTTGCATCAAGTGTTACTTGTTGACCTTCTTCGAATAGTTGTGTCGCATTTTCAAGACCAACTACGACAGGTAGTCCAAGACTAAGACCTACAACTGCAGCATGGCAAGTAAGTCCGCCTTCTTCTGTAATAAGTCCTGCTGCCTTCTCTAGAGCAGGAACCATATCTTTATCAGAGCCAATCGTAACTAGAATTGTGTTTCCATCTGCTTTATCAATCGCCTCTTGAGCATTTTTTGCGATAGCGATTCTTCCTGAAATAGATGTTTTCCCAATTCCTTGAGCTTTTGCAAGAATATCACCGATAACGTGAACTTTCATCAAGTTCGTTGTACCAGATTCTCCAACTGGAACACCAGCAGTAATAACAACTGTATCTCCGTGATTTACAATTCCAGACTGGATTGAAGCGTCAACTGCAACTTCTAGCATTTCGTCTGTTGTTGATACTTTGTGTCCTTCTTGTGCATGAACGCCCCATACAAGAGCAAGCTTGCGGCATACGCTAGCCGTATTTGTTACAGCTACAATCGGTGCCTTCGGACGGTATTTAGCAATCATACGCGCTGTATGTCCGCTCTCAGTAGCTGTAATAATTGCTGGGACGTTTAAGTTATAAGCTGTGTGAGCTACTGATTCACTAATCGCATTTGTTGTATTTGTTTCTGTTTCTTTACTTCTTACAGAAAGAAGCTCACGGAAGTTTAATGATTTTTCAGTATAAGAAGCAATGTTATGCATAGTTTGAACAGCTTCTACCGGATAAGATCCTGCAGCTGTTTCACCTGAAAGCATGATTGCATCTGTGCCATCAAGAATAGCATTGGCAACGTCACTCGCTTCCGCACGAGTTGGACGAGGATTACGCTGCATAGAATCAAGCATTTGTGTTGCAGTAATAACAGGCTTTCCAAGTGCATTACACTTTTTAATAAGCTGCTTTTGTACAAGAGGTACTTCTTCAGCAGGAATTTCAACACCTAGGTCACCACGAGCAACCATTAAACCATCTGAAATCTCAAGGATGGAATCGATGTTATCAACACCTTCACGGTTTTCAATCTTAGGGATAATTTGAATGTCAGTTGCTTTATGCTTCTCAAGAAGTTTACGGATATCAAGAACATCGGATACTCGACGAACGAATGAC
The DNA here is from genome assembly GCF_050467905.1 of Pseudalkalibacillus sp. NRS-1564. Classification (NCBI taxonomy): domain Bacteria; kingdom Bacillati; phylum Bacillota; class Bacilli; order Caryophanales; family Fictibacillaceae; genus Pseudalkalibacillus; species Pseudalkalibacillus sp. NRS-1564. The sequence goes on from NZ_JBITPM010000003.1 coordinate 23,287, forward strand.
GCAGCAATAAAGTCTACACCCTGTTCAATGCCGAATTCAATATCTGCAGCATCCTTATCTGTAATACCAGGAAGGTTAACGCTCACGTTTGGTACGTTAACACCCTTTTTGTTTTTCAATGTTCCATTATTTAGAACCTCAGTATAAAGTTCATTCTTCTCAATTTGCTTTACTTCAAGTTCAATCAATCCATCATCAAGTAAAATCTTAGATCCAACATGAACATCATTAACAAGGTCAGGATATGTGACAGAGATTTTCTCTGTTGTACCAAGTACTTCTTCCATAGAAACGATAAGCTGTTGACCAGCCTCAAGATCGATCCCACCGTTCTCCATATTGTTCGTGCGGATTTCCGGGCCTTTTGTATCTAAAAGGATCGCAACGTTTTTTCCGAGCTTTTCAGCAACTGCACGGATTGATTTAATACGATTACCGTGTTCTTCAAAATCACCATGTGAGAAATTCAAACGAGCAACGTTCATCCCTGCATTAATCAATTTTTCTAGAGTTTGTTCATTTTCACTTGCTGGTCCAATCGTACAGACAATCTTAGTTTTGCGCATGGGTCTGTCTCCTCCTAAAAAGCTATGCTTCAATTAGTTTTCTTCATAACAACTATGTTATGTAACATTTTCAGACATTACGATACACCCCTTATGTTTAAAGGGGTGAACCACTTAAGGTCTTTTTAAATAGATAATTCCTTTGCAAGCTGACACATTTTTTGATTGACTTCATGTGGTAGAGCGAGTGCTTCGTTAATATCCATATCAACAATTTGGTTGTTCTGAATACCAACTGTTCGCCCTTCTGCTCCTTCAAGTAGAAGTTCAACAGCACGTGCTCCAAGACGGCTTGCTAGAACTCGGTCCGAAGCAGTTGGTGAACCACCACGTTGAACGTGACCAAGAACGGTTACACGTGTTTCCATGTTCATCTCTTCTTGGATTTGTTTCCCAATTTCAACACCACTTCCAACACCTTCAGCAACAACAATAATACTGTGACGTTTTCCGCGATCATGGCCGCGCTTCAGACGACTCAAGATATCGGACAACTCGAACTTCTCCTCAGGAATGAGGATTGATTCAGCACCGTCAGCCAGACCTGACCAAAGAGCGATATCTCCTGCGTCACGTCCCATTACCTCGATCACATATGTACGCTCATGAGATGTCGCCGTGTCACGAATTTTATCAATAGCTTGAATAACTGTATTTAGTGCTGTATCAAAACCAATCGTAAAGTCTGTTCCAGGGATGTCATTATCAATCGTTCCTGGAATTCCAATCGTCGGGAAGCCATGACCAGTTAATTTCTGAGCTCCACGGTAGGATCCATCTCCTCCGATTACGACTAGACCCTCAATACCAAATTTCTTTAAGTTCTCTACACCCTTCAGTTGACCTTCAAGTGTCTTAAATTCAGGGCAGCGAGCAGAATATAACATTGTACCGCCACGATGGATAATATCAGCTACAGAACCGATTTCCATTTTCTCTATATTTCCATTAATCAACCCGGTATATCCGTGGTAGATCCCATAAACTTCAATATCATGGTAGATTGCTTTTCGAACGACAGCTCGAATAGCAGCGTTCATTCCTGGTGAGTCTCCTCCGCTGGTTAGTACACCAATACGTTTCATAACTGTTCACCTCATTAATTCTTTGTGTTATTAAAATATCAAATACGGTCGTTGAATACAATAGCTAAGCTACATCGCAAAAAAGTGCTTTCTCTATAACGAGAAAGCACTTTCCTTATTTTAAGCCAATGGTATCGGTTACAAACGTATATTGTCCGATATTTCTGTATTTTTCATAGCGTTGATTCACAAGCTCCTGTTTGGAAAGTTGTGTCAGTTCTTCAAGTGATTTGACAAGTGCCGATTGAATCGCCTTCGCCTGTTCTTCCATATTCCGATGAGCCCCTCCCTTTACTTCAGGGATAATCTCATCAATGACATTTAGTTCTTTCAAATCTGGCGCCGTGATTTTCATAGTATCAGCTGCCTGCTGAGCTAAACCAGAATCCTTCCACAACAAAGCCGCAGCTCCTTCAGGAGAAATAACGGAATACCATGAATTTTCAAGCATGTGCACGTGATTACCTACGCCAATCGCTAACGCACCTCCACTCGCACCTTCTCCAATAACAATGCAAATGATTGGAACGGTTAGCCCCGCCATTTCAATCAAGTTACGTGCAATCGCTTCACTTTGCCCTCTTTCTTCCGCTGCCTTACCAGGAAACGCTCCTTTAGTATCTAGGAGAAAAATAACGGGACGTTGAAATTTTTCGGCTTGTTTCATGAGACGAAGCGCTTTACGATAGCCTTCAGGATGTGGCATTCCAAAATTTCGTCTAAGATTCTCTTTTGTATCTTTACCACGCTGATGGCCGATAACCGTAACAGGTTTTCCTTCAAAGGTTGCAATACCACCTACAATCGCTTCGTCATCACCAAACAGTCGATCACCATGCAATTCAAGAAAGTTCTCAAAAATACGATCGATATAATCAGAAGTTGTGGGACGTTCAGGATGTCTAGCCAATTGGACACGGTTCCACGCTGTTAAATTCTCGTAAATTTCTTCTTCCATTTTTGAAAGTCTTTTTTGAAGACGAGAAACCTCATCATTAAGATCCACATTCTTTTCTTCCATGAAAGAATGTAATTCAGTAATTTTATCTTCTAACTCTTGGAGAGGTCGTTCAAAATCAAGTCTCTGTGCCATTATTCTTCACCTCCATTTCCATGAATCATTAGTACCTGACCGAGTATCTTCTTCATATCAGCTCGATGAATCACGCGATCCAACTGACCATGATGAAGGAGAAATTCAGCTGTCTGAAAATCTTCTGGAAGATCTTCACGAATCGTTTGCTCAATAATTCGCCTACCAGCGAAGCCAATCAAAGCCTTAGGTTCAGCGAAATTAAAATCGCCTACAGAAGCAAAACTCGCTGATACACCACCAGTTGTAGGATGTGTCATTATAGAAATGAATAGTCCACCGTCATCACTAAATCTTTTAAGCGCTACGCTGGATTTCGCCATTTGCATCAAACTCAAAACACCCTCTTGCATTCGAGCACCGCCCGATGCAGTAAAGACAATAAACGGGATTTTTTCTTTATGCGCATGCTCAATCGCTCTTGTGATTTTTTCTCCTACCACTGAACCCATGCTTCCCATTCGAAAACGTGCATCCATTACTGCAATAGCTGTTCGGTAGCCATCTATTGTTCCTTCACCCGTTACAACCGCTTCATTCAATGAGGATTTCTTTTGATCCTTCTCCAAACGCTCAACATAATCCGGAAAAGAGAGCGGGTTTTCTGAAATCATATCTGCATCCAGTTCTGTAAAAGAACCTGTATCAAGCGTATCCTTTAATCTTTCAGGGGCTGACATTTGATGGTGATACCCACATTTCACACAAACCTTATGCGATTTTTCCAGCTCTTTCGTATAAATAATACTTTTACACCCTGGACACTTTGTCATAATGCCTTCAGGTACATCTTGTTTTATTTTATCTGAGGGAACCGTCGCATACTTCTTCTTCTTGTTGAATAGATCCTTTAACAAAGTTGACCATCCCTTTCACAATATCAAACATATTTGCTATTCTTCCGCTTTTTTTTATTTCATACGTGTCAAATAAACAAATGGCACTTTCCTTATTCCTAGAAGTCAATGCATCAATCATGGATTCATAATACTCTTTAGGGCGGAAAGTTAACTGGTGCCAAATTGTCTGATGGTAATCCGCAAGCTCTCCCCATAACCTCATGAGTAGATGATTATGAGTTGATGAAACAATAACTCGGAAGAAAGCTGTATCAAATTCAGTCGAAAAAATATTTCGACCGGAAGAGTTGTCCTTATATTCCATCATAGTTCTTAATCGATCAAGATATTCATCTGAGATTCGATCACACGCCACCCTTAGAATATCTTTTTCAATTAACCTTCTAGTTTCTAACAGATCTTCTTTAGACTTAGTATCTTTTAGAATAAAGGAGGCAATGACTTCTACAAGTCGATGATCTCTAGCATTTGCAATAAATGTCCCTTCTCCTCGACGAGTTTCAATTAGACCAAGCATTTCCATTGATCTTAACGCTTCTCTTACGGAAGATCTTCCGGCATTTAAGCGCTCAGAAAGCTCCCTTTCCGAAGGGAGCTTATCACCGGTTTGTAAACCATCGTTATAAATAATCGCTTTTATTTTCTGAAGGATATTCTGATAAACTTTCCCCTGACTCATCATGGGAAATCAACACCCTTTCCTGACTGAAAACAAATAGGAAAAGTAGACATTTGCGGTTTGGAACCGTGAATGCCTCTTAACCAAAATGAATGTTTAGAAGATAAGCTGTTTTTCATGTTCTCCATAAATAAAATGCAAGAAAAAAGTGAGAAAGTCAAGCTCTTCCCCACTTACTCGTTATCTTCTTCAATAATAGCGAGAGAACGTGTCTTTTCTTTAACTGATTCAGGATCTACGTTTATACGAGCCACACCCGTCTCCATCGCAGCTTTCGCTACACTAGCAGCAACAGCAGGTGCTACTCGTGGATCAAACGGTGCGGGAATAACGTAGTCGGCGCTCAAATCTTCTTCAGCAACAAGTTCTGCAATAGCATGTACAGCAGCAACCTTCATATCTTCGTTAATATGAGTTGCTCTAACATCAAGTGCGCCTCGGAAAATTCCAGGGAACGCTAGAACATTATTTATTTGATTTGGGAAATCTGATCGCCCAGTACCAATAACCTTAGCTCCTGCTTCTCTTGCATCATTTGGCATGATTTCAGGATTAGGGTTAGCCATTGCAAAAATAGTTGGATCGTCGTTCATAGATTCGACCATTTCTCTCGTCAGTGCTCCCTCAACTGAAACCCCAATGAAAACATCTGTGCCTGAAATAACTTCTTTCAATGACCCTTCTGCTTTGTCACGATTTGTATACTTCGCAACTTCTGCCTTCACGTCGTTCATTCCATAAGAACGGCCTTCGTAAATAGCACCTTTCGAATCACACATAATGATATCCTTTACACCAAAACGATTCAAAAGCTTAATAATGGCGATGCCTGCAGCTCCAGCACCATTGATAACGACTTTAATTTCACTCATTTTCTTACCTGATAGTTTCAAAGCATTGACAAGCCCTGCTACCGTAACAATGGCAGTGCCGTGTTGATCATCATGGAAAATAGGGATATTTGTTTCTTTTTTTAATCTTTCTTCGATTACAAAACAATTAGGGGCAGCAATATCTTCAAGGTTAATACCACCAAAAGTAGGTTCCATTAACTTTACTGTCTGCACAATTTGATCTACATCAGTCGTATTTAAGCAAATAGGAAATGCATCAACACCAGCAAAACTTTTGAAAAGCACTGCTTTCCCTTCCATTACAGGAAGTGCTGCTTCCGGCCCAATATTTCCAAGTCCAAGAACGGCTGTGCCATCGGATACGACGGCAACCATGTTTCCTTTCATCGTATATTCATATACTTTATTCTTGTCATCATAAATTTCTTTACAAGGCTCTGCAACACCTGGTGAATAAGCTAGACTTAAATCCGTAGCGTTTCGAACCGGCACCTTCGATTTAGATTCTAGTTTTCCTTGTCTCACTCTGTGAATATGTAGAGCTTCTTCTCTCGTAATGGACAATAAACCCACTCTCCTTTTTTCAGAAGCATTAGATGATGTTAACAATTTCCCTAGTACAATTGGGCAGTGGTCAGACCACTCTATTTTCACCATTATAACAAATCACCATTAGCTGTAAAGATTTTCATCGAGGCTTTTTCACAACATTGTTTTCACCAAGTAATTTTTTCAAGGCGTGAAGACAGTCAGTATCAGGGTTTACAAGCCATTCTTTACCGAGCTTTACGGTTTTATCTGTTTCACTATAATAAACTACGACCTCTGCATCACCCTCATAGTTTCGAAGCACTTCCTTCACTTCACTTAGCATACTTTTATGGTGAGGCTCAACTTTCAGAAATAAGGTTTTCTTCTCTTTCTTTGGTTGAACATCACTTAGCTTCATCGCTCTAGAAATAATAATATTCGTTTGATCATTTCGTTTCTGCCCTACACCATCAACGTAAAGAAATTGCCCTCTCGATAAAAGACTCTCCAATTGCTCCCAAACATCAGGAAAGGCGACTCCTTCTATTTCTCCCGTTTCATCACCCAACGTTAGAAAAGCCATCATTTGTCCTTTCTTCGTGCGAATACTTCTGACCTTCAATACCTCTACAGCTAACCTTAATGGAGCTCGATCTGAAGCATTGATGGCGTCCCTCGTAACATCTCTTACGTATCCCTTCAAATTTTCTAAATAGGGATCAAGAGGATGGGCTGTTAAATAAAACCCAATTGCTTCTTTCTCGAATGCAAGCATTTCTTTTTCATCAAAAGGGGGAACGCTCTCGTGAGCTGGTTCAGCCTCACCATCTTCAAAAAAACCTTTTTGTCCATTTTGTTCAGAGCCATAGTTCATGGCCCCTTCGAGTGAAGCGAGCATCGAAGAACGACTTACCCCGAACTCATCCATCGTACCAGCAAATATCAACGATTCAAGTGCGCGCTTATTTACTATTCTTAGTGAAATTCTTGCACATAAATCAAAAAGGCTTTTATAAAAGTGATTCCTCTTATCTAAGATTTCTTCTATAGCATTTTTACCGACATTTTTTACTGGAAGCAAACCGAATCTCAAGGCCTCATTTTCAACAGTGAAGGTTTCTTTGCTTTTGTTGATTGACGGCGGATGAACCGTCATGCCTTTCTGTCTCGCTTCTGATAAATACATAGCAAGTCTATCTTGGTTTCCGATTGCAGATGTTAATAGACTCGAAAAGAAGTAACGTGAATAGTTAGCTTTTAAATAAGCTAGTTGATAAGCAATCACGCTATAAGCTACTGCATGACTCCGATTAAATCCGTAATCCGCAAATCGGACAATGTACTCATATACTTTAACAGCAGTTTCTCTAGGATATCCCTTTGCAAGACAACCACTAACGAAATGCTCTCTTTCAGATTCAAGAACTTCACGCTTCTTCTTAGATACGGCCCTTCTTAATAAATCCGCTTCTCCAAGAGAAAAACCTGCTAATTTTGATGCAATTTGCATGATTTGCTCTTGATACACGATAACTCCATAAGTTGATTTTAGAATTGGTTCAAGATCTGGATGGAGATAATCAATTGAACGTTCTTTATGTTTACCTGAAATGAAGAGCGGAATGTTTTCCATTGGACCCGGCCTATATAAAGCATTAACAGCAACAATATCTTCAAATTCAGTTGGCTTCAGCCTCCTCAGCACTTGACGCATGCCATCAGATTCAAGTTGAAAAACACCTGTTGTATCAGCTTTTTGCAGCAGTGAGAAGGTAGGTTGATCATCCATTGGAATTGTAGAAAGCGAAGGGCGCACGCCTGTTTCACTTTCGATATCATTTAATATCCCTTCAATTAAAGTTAAATTTCGAAGTCCAAGAAAGTCCATTTTCAAAAGACCTACTTCTTCTAAATCGTTCATGGGAAACTGCGTCAAACTAATATGATGACCACCAAGTAAAGGTACATGTTTCGTAAGCGGCTCAGCTGAAATAACAATTCCTGCGGCATGTGTTGATGTATGACGTGGTAGCCCTTCAATCGTACTTGCTATGTCAAAAACCTGTTTTCCTTCAGAGGTAGATGATATGAGATCCATGAGTGCTTTTGACTCTTCTTTTGCCTGTTTCAACGTCATTCCAGGTCTTGAAGGAACTGCTTTAGACATCGCATCCAGAAGCTTCGTATCTACTTCTAATACTTTTCCAACGTCACGAATTGCAGCTTTTGCAGCAAGCGTACCGAATGTTACGATTTGGGCTACTCGGTCATGTCCGTATTTCTCGTAAACGTATTCAATGACCTCATCTCTTCTTACATCAGGAAAGTCGATGTCAATATCTGGCATCGTAACTCGTTCTGGATTCAAGAAGCGCTCAAATAGAAGGTTGTGTTCGATAGGATCCACATCTGTTATATGCAATAAGTAAGCAACGAGAGAGCCAGCCGCCGATCCTCTCCCCGGACCTGTAATCATATGATGATCATGAGCATATTTCATGAAATCCCAAACAATTAGGAAATAATCATTAAATCCCATCTCATTGATAATTGAAAGTTCGTAATCTAATCGGTCCGTCACATGTATACCTGGATCGTGATATCGCTCAGCTAAATGGTTTATACATATCTCCTTCAAGAACTCAAAAGCCGATTTTCCGTCAGGAACTGGATAAACGGGTAAGTGCGTTTGTTCGAAATTCAGTTTGACAGAACATCTTGCGGCGATCTTAGTTGTGTTTGCAAGAGCTTCCTCATAACCCTTAAACCGCTCTCTCATTTCTTCCTCAGAGGTTAAATAATATTCATGATTAGGTAAGGCCACCTTGTCTTTCTCTTCATAACGTTGCCCTGTATCAATACACCTTAAGCAATCATGTGCTTCCCCATCTTCTTGATTAATATAGTGAACCGCATTTGAAACGGTTAATGGAATGTTCGCTTTATTGGCAAGCTTGGAAATTAACAAGTTAAGGTGTCTTTCTTCTCTAAGAGAATGATCCTGCATTTCGAGATAGAATCCCTCTTTGAAAACACGTTGATACTCCATTGCCATTTGTAAGGCGACCGTATCTTCTTCATAAAGAAGGGCTTTTCCAATTTCACTATGAAGGGTCCCAGATAAGGCAATGAGACCATCTGATCTTTCAAATAAATTTGTTTTATCTATGTATGGTTGTGGCCCCCCTGTACTTTGCATTTGCGTACTGATATTCAATAAGTTCTCATAACCTTCCGTATTAACAGCAAGTAGAACAAGGTTATCCAAATGTTGGTCCCGCTGATGGAGAGAAGACTCATCCCCAACGCTTACCTCTAGTCCGATTATTGGCTTTATTCCCTTTGCTTGACATGCTTTATAGAATGGAATTGTCCCATACATTGTTCCTTTATCTGTCAGAGCCATAGACTGAAATCCTTTTTGTATTGCAGATTCAACAAGTGATTCAATTCGACTTGGGCTATCTAGCAGACTATATTCACTGTAAACACGAAGATGCACAAATTCCATATATAATCCCACTCTCAATTTGCTATTACTTTCTATTATAAATACTTCCACCTTCTCAAACAAACATTATCAAGCATATCCCTCTCTCCTAATTGCATAGGCTGTACTAAAAGCGAAAAATAGGCTGATTTATAATCACACACTTTTTCTTCAACTTTTTATGTGCTGTGAAGACAGAAAAAGTTACTTCATGAAATTTGATACGAAAGAAGGAATCAAAATGGAGAGAGTAACTCTCGTAACATTAATTATCGCGTTTTTCGTTGCATTTGGTGTGATTGTTGGAGGGTCAATTATCGGAGGAATCGGGGCATTCCTTTCTGGTGAGCCACCACTACACTGGATCTATATCGTTGCACAAAGATTAAAAATCTGGGCGATTGCCGCAGCAATTGGCGGAACATTTGATACGATAAATAACATGGAAAGAAGTTTTCTCAGTGGTTCTCCAGATGAAATCATGCGCCAATTTTTATGGATTTTCTGTGCGCTTGGTGGGGCGCAGGCAGGTATGGAGATCATTAACTGGCTTACTCAGGAACGCTCTTCCTTATGAGAGTTCCGCAAATTTATTCTAGAAAAGGGTGGCAACGATTTCTTGCAGGTCTTTCTGTAGGGGTCATCTTTGGGTGGTTATTCTTTCTGATGCTATTCGGCATTATGTACGAAAAGCAGATCACAACGATTAAAGAACAAAAAATTGAAATCTCGGACTTAAAAACCCAAAATCAAACATTGCTCGATGATCAAGTAAATTATAATAATAAAGAAATCGAAAAAACTCTTCTCGTCAAAAAAATCGAAGTCACTTTCGAGAAAGATAATGATCTACCATTAAACTCATTAACGCGCCACGAGTTAAAGAAAGAAATTCAAACCGAATTAAATGATCTTCTCAACAAGGATCTCGGAGCGATTTCTAGAACCAGAAGCTTTATCATTCAATCCCTCGAAAACAAAACGCTCATGATTGACAATATTAAATATGGTTTTAAAGTGAAGCAATTTATTCTTTGGACAACAGTCGAGGTGGTGCTTACAATTGAACTCGTTCAATAGCGAAAATAAAACTATTTTGTGACCTTTTGTCAGACAAGTCGCAATTTTCTTAGGTGTAGTATATGATAAGAGTATAGAAAATTGGGAGGTGGCGCGATGGTTATTGATCGCAAACAAATCGCGAGAGCGAAAATTGCTGATTTAATGAATGGGCGATCCGCTTACGCAGAGTCACACGAAATGACTGCTCTAACTAAAAAGGAATTGCAATCACTTAACATCGACGTGCACGAAGACGTGACAAGCTTTGGTTCGTGGTTTATACCTAAATCGCATGATCAAGTGTAAATGTGGTAACAACAAAGACCGGCGCTCTCTCAATAAAGGAGACCCCGGTCTTTTAACTTGTTATTATACTTCTTCGCACACTTTGTCTAGCTCCGCAAGAACGTCATCAGCCTCTGCCCACGAATAAACAGTTGCCCCCGCAGCCATTGGATGTCCGCCACCATTAAATTGAGCAGCAATTGTATTCACAACAGGCCCTTTTGAACGAAGACGAACACGAATTTGATCTGGTTCCTCAATGAAGAAAACCCACGCCTTCAAACCCGCTACATTAGAGAAAGTATTCACTAGCTGTGATGCCTCACTAACCGTTACGCCATATGAAGCAACTGTTTCTTTTGTGATTTTCATCCATCCAGCACCAGTTTCTGATGTTTCAAAATGCTGTAAGACATATCCGTTTAAGCGAGCGATATGCTGTTCCGTTTTGTATAGTTCCTTATATAAAGAGCCTGTATCTACACCAAACTTCAAGAGCTCACCTGCATACATAAAGGTACGCTGAGTCGTATTAGAAAACATAAAACGTCCGGTATCACCTACTATACCTGCATAAAGAAGAAAAGCTCCTTTTTCAGAAAGCTTGTACCCTCGTTCCTTAGCAGTAAGGTACAAATCGACAATCATTTCACTAACAGAGCTTGAAGAAGTGTCCACCCAGAGAAGATCACCATAAGGGTCTTCATTTGGATGATGATCGATTTTAATTAAGAGCTTGCCATTACGGTATCGGTTATCACTAACCCTAGGCTGATTCGCCGTATCACAAACAATGACAAGTGCGTTATGATATGTTTCATCCTGAACCTCATCCATTCGGTTCAGGAATGTAAGTGATGGTTCTTCTTCACCAACCGTAAACACACGCTTCTTTGGAAAAGAAGTTTGTATAAGCTCGGCAAGTCCTCCCTGCGAGCCAAGTGCATCAGGATCTGGGCGCACATGACGATGAATTATAATGGTCTCATATTGTTCGATAGCATCTAATATTTGTTCCTTCATCAACTTTCTCCTTTCGACCGCTTCCCAATTGTTACGTATATGTCATAGATTTTCAGTACTAAATTCTATACAATAGAAAAGAACCTTGAATTATGGAGGAAAACAGTCATGCCTATCTTTGTCATATTAATTGTCTTTTCAATCGTTTTCTATTTGTTTTATCGAGTAAAAGCTGTTCGACATAACGGTGTCGCAACAACTCAATGGCTTAATTCAAAAGCAAGCATTGCACTCGGACTTTTCCTTGTCTTTTTTGCCATTAATACGCTTACCGTTTCTTTATCAACGGTCACTGTGATTGTTGCCGCTGTCTTTATTTTACTTGGTCTTGTAAACGTTACAGTCGGCTATAAAAAGTATCGACACTATCTTCCATTTGCAATCGAAGAAGCAAAGGATATGAAACTAAACTAACAGCGCTATGTTTACTTGTAAAACCGCCACGGATTTATTTCTGGCGGTTTTTTTATCGATCAATCAATTGCGCCATCATAAGAGCCTTTCCTACGACCGCACCTTCATGATAAATTTCAACATCTACTTTACCAAATTTCCTTGATACCTCGAGAACTTTAGGCACAATTTCAATTGTATGATCAATTTGAACCGGTTTGATGAAATAAAGTGTAATGTTTTCTACTACTAAATCACCCTTTTTGTATTTCTTCAAAACTCGACTCCCAGCTTCAGTGACTAGGGTTGTTACAACACCATAAGATAACGTTCCAAGTAGGCTCGTCATTTGAGGTGTTACCTCACAGCTATAGCGACTTTCCGATCCAGTGGAAATATCTTTGATTTGACTCGTAATAAGGTCGTCAAAGGTTTCCCCTATCTGTGGTTGCTGCTGAATCATTTGAAGAGCCTTAAGTACATCCTGTCTACTAATAATACCGATAAGTCGCTGATATTGATCGAGAACAGGAAGCATCTCTATCCCTTCCCAGATCATTGTATGAGCTGCAGAAGCGACGGACGTTTGCTCATTAACAGTGAGCGGGTGTTTTGTCATCACCTTAGCTATTGACGTTTCATGCTGTTCACCTAAAATATCTTTAGATGTCACAATGCCTTGAACCTTCATATTTGGATCCACAACCGGATAGCGACTATGCAATGTTGATTCATTTAGCTCATGCCAGCGACCTACACTTTCTGTTGTCACTAGAAAGCTCGTTTTCGTAAGCGGCGTTAATATGTCACTTACTAGAGCTATTTCTTTCTTAATTAATCGATCATATATCGCACGATTAATCATTGTTGCCACTGTAAAGGAGTCATAGGAGGTAGATATAATTGGCAAATCATATGCATCCGCCATTTTCTTCACATCATCCTGCGCATCAAAACCACCAGTAATAAGGACAGCCGCCCCGGCTTCTAGTGCAATTTTATGCACGTTGTCGCGATTACCGACTATGAGCAAACTACCAGGATCGACGTAACGCATCATAGCCTCTAGCTTCATCGCACCGATAACAAACTTATGAAGGGTTTTATGTAAACCATTTCTTCCTCCAAGCACCTGCCCATCGACGACGTTCACTACTTCAGCATACGTGAGTTTTTCGATATTTTCTTTCTCTTTTTTTGTGATTCGGATCGTCCCAACCCGTTCAATCGTGCTGACCGTCCCTTTGTTTTCAGCATCCTTAATCGCTCTGTATGCTGTACCCTCACTAACTTTTAATTCTCTAGCAATTTGACGCACGGATATTTTACTTCCTACTTCTAGCGTTTCAATGTAAGAGAGGATCTGTTCATGTTTCGTTGTCAATTTCTTTCACCATACTTTCTACATGCACATCTGTATCAGTAGCTAAACTACTTCTGTTATAGTGGTGTTTGAATTGACTTCATTATACATAACACAGACCTATAACTTCAACGACCGTATTGTTTTTTTCTTAATTCTTCTACTGAATCATTAACTGTCATAGGTTTTCTCTCTTGCTTTCCAAAAAATAATCCAGAAAGATTTCCACCAAGTGCCATAATGGCAAATAAAAGCCAGAGACTAAAAAAAGCACCTTCTAGCGTTAAATCAATTTGAAAGCGCGGCATAGCATCATACATCAAAAACAGAATGCACAAGACGGATAAAAACAATCGTTGTTTCACAATGATTCCCCCTCATAGTCTTTCTAAAAGGGTATGTTCAAGTCCGCGTATTTAATACGCTTATCAAACACAAAACCGATGCAGGGCATCGGTTTTGTGTTTGATTACAATTCGATTGTTTCTCCTGTTTGAAGAACCTTACCTTTTGTACCTTCAAGACTTTCAGTAAACGCCTCGCCATTTTGTTCAATAAGCGGGAAAGTATTGTAGTGAATTGGTACGGTTATTTCAGCTCCTATCCATTTTGCAGCGATAGCTGCATCTTCAGGACCCATAGTAAAATTATCACCAATTGGTAGAAACGCAAGATCAATTTGCTTATTAGATAATAGCTTCATATCAGAATAAAGCCCAGTATCACCCGCGTGGTAGACCGTCTTACCTTCTGCGCTAAAGAGAATACCCGCTGGCATCCCTGTGTAAATGATTTGCTGGTTTTCTTCCTCAGTGTAGCTCGAACCATGGAATGCCTGAGTTAGCTTCACATTACCAAACTCAAACTCATGTGCCCCACCGATTGCCATAGGATGCGTGTTAACACCTTTAAAACCAAGATATGTAGCAAGTTCGAATGGAGCTACGACTAATGCATCGTTTCGCTTTGCAATTTCAACTGTGTCACCAACGTGATCATTGTGTCCATGTGTTAGCAATATCACATCGCAAGTAACTTGATCCGCATCTAAATCACATTGACCATTACCGGAAATAAAAGGATCAATTAAAATTTTTGCTTTGTTCGTAACAACTTCTACAACTGAATGACCATGAAATGTAACTTTCATTTGTTATCGCTCCTTTAACAATTGGGTTTCATTACCTTCCCTAAAACGCTAGGAAGTGGGTTCTCTACTTATTACGTTCCCTTTGATAAACGATCTAAACTAATAATACAACCAGGCATTCTCATATTTTTCAATTAAATGAGGGCGAATTAGAGTATTAGGTTCAAAGCTGATTTTATTGCCATCTTTCACCATGTGACTGTCCTCATCTTTACCAAATACAGTAAGAGATGGAATCATCTCGTCTGAAAGATAATCGGTTTGAACTGAAATATCCAATTTCTCTTGAGCTACAGGATTCCTTGTTGCCATAACAAAACCCCAGTTCCCGAAAATTGGAATATCAACGTGATAATTTGACGTTCGTAGTCCAGTTTCTGAAATCGTTCGATCAATCGTCCAATAAGCTTCCCTCGCAAATAAAGGACTAGTCGCCTGCACCATTAGCGCCCCATCTACATCTAAATGATTGCGCAATAAAGAGTAGAACTCCCACGTGTAAAGCTTATTCAAAGACTCATTATTTGGATCTGGGAGATCAGATATGATGACATCAAACATTTTTTTCTGTTTTTCAATGTATTGAAAGGCATCTTCATTATGAATATCGACACGTTTATCCTCAAGTGAATGCTCATTTAATTCCATTAATAAATGATGATTCTTCGCTAGTTTTACCATTTCCGGATCTAGATCCACTACCGTAATGGATTTCAGATCGTCATATTTAAGTAGCTCTCTAACCGCAAGTCCATCTCCACCTCCAAGTATAAGAACATCCTCCGCTTCTTTAACAGCAGCCATAGGAATATGGACAAGTGTTTCATGGTACCTATGTTCATCACTTGAGCTAAACTGAAGCTGTCCATCCAAATAAAGTCTTAGATCTCCCTGCTCCTTCGTTAAGGTGATTTTCTGATAGGATGTTTCCTCAGAGTAAATGATGGGGTCTTTGTATAGGCGCTGCTCAAATGAGAACGCCATCTCCTCTCCAAATAAAGTCCCACCAATCATTAGTACAAACAGAAGAAAGGCTACTCCAATATAGATTCCTTGATAGACGATCTCTTTTCTAAATGAATAAATCATCCAAAATGCAACGAGAATGTTTACAATAGCTACAAGGAAGGCTGATTTTACTAGACCGAATTCCGGACGAAGGTAAAAAGCAAATAACATTCCTCCTATAAGTCCCCCAGCATAGTCAGAGAAGAGCACCCTGGCCGTGCTTTTGTTCATTTCCACGCCAATCTCATTCGCTTTCCGAATAAGAATGGGTAATTCAAGACCAGTTAGTCCACCAACAATGAGAATAATGGAATAGAGTACAATGGCTGTTGCTTCTTCTCCCGCAAAAGCTGTAATTCCAAACACAGCAAAACTTGAAAATCCTCCAATTAAGCCAATAAGAAGCTCAATTGCAATGAATCTCGTAATCAGGTTTTTAACTACCTTTTCACTCAATGATGCGCCAATACCCATACCTGTTAGAAAGAGCGAAATAGTTAACGTGTATTGCTTAACCCCGTCTCCGAGTATGTAAGAACCCAGTGCGCCGAACAGCACTTCAAAAATAATACCGCAAATGGATACAATTCCTGAAGCCCAGTACAATTGACTGCTTTTACTTAACGTCTTGCTCATGACTTCCACCTTCAGCTGATCATTTCTTTTTACGTAATTGATGCTCCTACTACTAAGCCCAGGCCTATTGAAACACACATCGATAGAATGCCTATTGATACGACACCTTCACTAAGCTTCTGTTCAACCGAAAATCGTCTAGTAAGAAAATCAAAAATATAATAGGCAACTAATTGAAGCACTACACCATACGCTCCCCAAATAATTGTTTCGAGAACATCCGAACTATGGTATATAGAGAATGCTAGTATTAAACAAATCCCGATTATCTTACCACCTATTGAAAGTGCAACGGCCGTGTTCCCGTTCTCAATCTGTTCCCAGTCCTTATATTTCGTCGTGATCAATTCAAACACAATCAATCCAACTACAACAACGACAATCGCCGCTATAAAATAAAAAAATGTTAATAGAAATGGCCCCATGTCATGATCCTCCTTTGTTTATTTTCCTGTTCCAGGTCCGCCCCCACGATTAGATCCTCGGAATGATGGAATCGTGGACGGTCCTTTATATGAACCTCCAGTAGATCCATAACCGCCATAACAATTTCCGCTAGCGTTCTGACAGCGGTTCTTCTGCTTCTTGCCCCAGTCGTCTACATCAAGTATTTCATCAAGAATGTAGTAAGCTAGCAACCCATCAAAGAAATCCGGCTGGTAATTATCTCTCACAAAGCCAACTGTCGCAACTTCAACTAGTGTGTTTGATGGCTCATCACTTTCTTCTAATGTAACGATATAGTCATCATAAACAATAATTTGCTTACCTTCTTTTAATTCACTGACTTCATTCGGCTTTATTTGTTCCTTAAGATAGGTGGCAACAGAAGGAATATCTTCCTCAGCAAGATAGACCTTTGAGGTATCGTTTGAATCCACGCTACTCGCTACAACATCTTCAAGCTGATAGCGGTCTTCAACAATTTCGAGAATATCCTTCGTAATCCCACATGCCGATAAGAGCAGAATGAATGCTGTCAGCAATCCTATTAGCCATTTCATTCTTCCACCCCATTTAAGGGGAAAGGTTATTCTTTCCCCATTTTTTTCTTTAGCTCAGCTAATTCATCATCGATTCCATTATTTTTATCGAGGGCCTCAAGCTCATCATCAAGCGAACGATTTTTGGAACGCATATCTTCACTTGTTTCTGCTTCTGCCTCATATTGAAGGACCTTTTCTTCCATACGCTCAAATCCTCGTTTAGAATCATCACCACCAATATCAGACATGGCGCGATTCATTTTTGTTTTTGTTTTAGCTGACTCAGCTCGAGCCTTCAAACTATCTTTCTTCAGTTGCATTTGACGATATTCTTCTTTCATTTCATCTAATTTTGAGCGAAGAGAGTCGGCGTCAGCTTTTGCTCTTTCGTACGATACCTTTAATGTTTCCGCTTTGGCTTCATGATCTTTCTTATCCTGAAGCGCTCTTCTTGCAAGATCATCGTTATCAGTTTGGAGAGCTTTCTCAGCTTGCCCCTGACGCTTAGTCACCATAGAATTAGCATCGTCCCATTTTTTCTTTAACATCTTTTCATTAGAGATTTGTTTTGCAACAGCGGTTTCTGCTTCTCTTATATCCGCTTCCATATCCCTCATAAATTGCTCTAGCATTTTTACGGGATCCTCCGCTTTATCAAGTGCAGCGTTTAATTCAGAAGACATAATCGTTTTTACTCTTTTAAACATTTTAAACATTCGCTTTCATCCTCTCATTTGCTTCCAGCAAGAATTTTGATTTCATAATCTTCAATCGCGTAACCTTTACTCACTTCTACTTCGGAACCCCAGACTTCAATGGATAGATAACTTGATTCATCTTCATTGGAAAAATCATAATACTCGACTTCCTGTCCATCTAGATTACTTCCTCGTCCATTGCCCGTCACCTTTGCGTAACCATGTTCCTCTTTATAATAAATAACGGAATCAATGCTTATTTCTTCAGGAATTGGTTTCGAGATTTTTTCTTTTACATTTCGATAAATGCCTAGCTCTAGTTCATCATCCATTTCAACACTAAGCCAGATCGAAGATGATCCTGAAATTAACTGGTATGCTTGCCATTCGTAACCTTTATTATGATATGTTAGCGTCCCCACAACCTCATAATCCTCAAGATCATATGTGATGATATCTCCTACCTGAATCGTAAAAACCGTTCTTTCTTCTACCTTCTTCTCTTCTTTCTTTCCAAAAAACTTTGATAAAAAACTCATACCGCGACCTCCCATCCTCTCTTTCATACGAATGATCGAGAAAAATGTTCCCGTTATTTTTCCCGTTTTCTATGTGTAACCATACTTTCCTGTTCTGTAAAATAGAAATCCAGTGGCGGTCGTTCTGTTAAAAGAGCTTTTTTCTCTAGCTTAAAAAAACTAATTTTTTTATACGGGTCTCCTTCAATAATTGGAGGTGCTTTTTCAGAACGAATGTATGCATCTACCGCTCTTTGCACTGCATCAATCCAAAAAGGAATGTGACGGTTTTCCTCTTCAAAGAGTTCGAATGTCTCTTTTGACATATAAAATGATTTAGAAGGAATGCCTCCAAGATGGGGAGCGAGGAGAGAAGAATCAAGTTCATTATTTTCTTTTACCAATACTTTCAATGAGATCCCATCTCTTTTCTTATCAGCAAATGCTCCGACAGCCTGTCGTATCTCATGAAGGCTTGCATCTATTATCCCGATTGAATGTTGCGGATTGTTTTTAATGCTTTTTTTACTCCAAAAAGCCATTTGATGATTCACCTCCCTCTCTTATGATTCGTATAACTATATAAAAACCCTTCAACGCTGATGAAAATTTCTA
Source organism: Pseudalkalibacillus sp. NRS-1564 (assembly GCF_050467905.1). NCBI lineage: Bacteria > Bacillati > Bacillota > Bacilli > Caryophanales > Fictibacillaceae > Pseudalkalibacillus > Pseudalkalibacillus sp. NRS-1564. The sequence continues at coordinate 42,182 of NZ_JBITPM010000003.1, forward strand.
AGCTTTTTAATACGATAAAAAAATAAAGCAGCTAACGGTTAGCTGCTTTATTTCTACTTCTATTTTTCAAGGAGTGAGCGAGCATTTTTATATGTGAGCTGATGGGCTTCAGCTACTGCTTCGTACGTTACAAATCCGTCCATCGTATTAATTCCTCTTAGCAATGGTTCATTTTCTAGACATGCTCTTTTATAACCTTTATTCGCAAGCTGAGCGGCATAAGGTACAGTCACATTCGTTAAGGCAATGGTTGATGTACGCGGAACAGCTCCAGGCATATTCGCTACCGCATAGTGAACAACATCATATTTTGTGTATGTCGGGTTGTCATGAGTTGTGATACGATCGGTCGTTTCGAAAATACCTCCCTGATCAATTGCTACATCAACAATAACAGAGCCCGCCTTCATTTCTTTGATCATCTCTTCTGTTACAAGCTTCGGTGCTTTTGCACCTGGAATAAGCACTGCACCAATCACTAAATCTGATTCTTTCACGGCTTCTGTTATATTAAGTGGATTGGACATCATCGTATTAATTTCAGTACCAAAAATGTCATCAAGCTGACGCATTCGTTCTGGACTTAAATCCATAATTGTCACATCGGCACCAAGCCCCATCGCAATTTTCGCTGCGTTCGTTCCGACGACTCCTCCACCAATAACCGTTACTTTACCTCTTTTAACCCCAGGGACACCGCCCAGGAGAATACCGAGTCCTCCTTTAGGTTTCTCAAGAAATTGAGCCCCTATTTGAGCCGCCATCCGACCAGCAACTTCACTCATGGGTGTCAAAAGAGGTAGCGAGCCATTTGGTAACTGAACGGTTTCATAGGCAATTCCAATAACTTTTTTTTCTACAAGAGCCCTTGTTAATTCTGATTCTGCAGCAAGATGAAGATATGTAAATAAAATCAAACCCTCACGAAAGTAGACATACTCCTCTCGAAGTGGTTCCTTTACTTTCATGACCATTTCCTTCGACCACGCTTCAGCGGCCGTCTCTACCAGATGAGCTCCAGCTTCAAGATATTGGTCATCCCCAAAACCAGATCCAACGCCCGCTCCTTTTTCGATATAAACTTCATGACCTAATCGCTTTAAGGTCAGTACTCCAGCAGGGGTCATTGCTACACGGTTCTCATTGTTTTTAACCTCAACAGGCACTCCAATATGCATTGATACTCCTCCTTTATCTCTAACGAGCCATATACTGTTACCTCTATTGTATAACATTTAATACCATTAAATGAGGGAATGACTTAAGGGGTGAATCTATTTCATAAATAGATCGTATTAGTTATCCGAATATTTTTACACCATTATCATATACCCCACTGCCACCATTAATAACCCGCCAATTAAGCTAATTGATATATATGTGACAGAAAGCCAAAGCTTTATTGAGCCTAGTTCAAAAGCCTCGTACATAAAGGTGGAAAAAGTCGTTAGTGCTCCGAGAAATCCAGTCGATATCCCAGGCCCCCAATCGCCTGCTCCGAAAGCCATCCCTAGTATAAAACTTCCTATGAGGTTAACAAGTAGAGTGGCTAGCGGGAATTGAGAAGTGTTCCATCGGTTAACCAATAATGCCGTTATATATCGAAGCCACGCTCCTATACCTCCACCGATGGCAATCATTAACCACTCCATTACGTCACCTTCCTCGTTCTTTTAGCTAGTAAGACTCCAAGGAAGACACTTAGAATTCCACTTACAATAGTGCCGCCCCCATAAAGGCCCATCTTAATAAACTGACCATCTTTTATGTAGACCAAAAGATCAAGGGAGTAGGTTGAAAAAGTCGTAAATGATCCTATCATGCCAGTTGCAATCATTTTTTTTTGCTGGCTCTGAAAAGCGATTGTTTGAATGATTGTATTGATAGAAAAACCCAAGGATAATGGAACCTACTATATTTACTATAAAAGTCGATAATGGACTGCCATTCAATATGGTTCCCACCACCGCTCGTAGTGTAGCACCAATTGCACCACCTAAAACGACTGCAAAACTATTCTTCACTTGAATGCGGCTCCTTTCACGTCTTTCCTCATCTTAACGAAACCGCTATTCAAAGTCTACCGATCGTTTTGGTTCCAGACCCAAGTATATAATCTTCCACTTGCATCCATCCATTTCAACTCAAATCGCTCTGCATTTTTATAACCAAAGGTGTCCATTTTCTTTACTAATTCTTCTACGCGCGCGATTTCAGTTACTTCCAAATGCTGAAATAACGCCTCTACTTCGTCTTTTGCACGATCACCTTTCTCAACGACCGTTCCATTCTCTACCTCAAATTCGTTCGGACTGGAAAATTCCCATTCATGTTCAACTCCATTTGTTACTACCATACATTTAAATGAGAAGCTGTTTTCTAATGTAGAAGCCTCTGCTCGAATTGTAAATAGACACAAGTAAATAGCAAAGGTTATGACAACAAACTTTTTCATTATTAATCACCTCACCCTTATGCTGAGTGTAAACAGCAAATATTATTCCTAACCGAGCAATCAGGATTGCTTCATTCTTTTTTGCGAACTAAAATAAAGATAAGTCCGTAACTTTAAAGGAGATCATATGAGCAGTCTAAGCAAAACCTCTTCTACTATTCAAATTGAGCGTTATGGGCTTGAATCAGTCCCAGAAAAATTACGCACAACAAGATGGTATGAGTATGCCATGATTCAAATGACCGTTTCTGTCAATGCCGGTAACTTTCTCGTCCCAGCTCTCGCCGTCCTCGAAGGCGGCCTTAGTTTTGTATGGGCAGTTCTCGCCACTGTATTTGGAGCAAGTCTTGCATTCCTTTTCGTGTCTTACCTTTCTTTTCCAGGGGCACGTCGAGGTATCCCTTCACAGTATGCAGTAAGAGCTTTTGTTGGTCTGAAAGGAGCTCAATACTTCGCCTCTCCCGTAAGAACCATCACGTCGCTCTATTGGTTTTCTGTACAAACCATTGGAGGTACTTATATGGTTGTAGAGCTGATGAAACGTGCTTTTTCAATCGACCTTCTTTTTCTACCAACATCTCTATTTCTCGCTTCAGTAATGGCTTTACTTGCATTAATAGGATTCAATGCCGTCAAAAAAGCCACAAGGTACTTTCTCCCTCTTCTATTTGCCGGAGGAGTTGCCATGTTGTTTGTGTATTCTCAGACTCCTATTAACGGGAAGAGTTACTCAACCGTTCTATCAGTTAAACACGGTCCTGAACTAGGCTCTTTCTTTTTCTTTGCCAGCCTCGCTTTTGTGCAGTATGTATCAGGTGTTAGTAGTTCTTCAGACATGGCAAGGTACGCAAAATCCACTCAGCATGCATTCTGGGGAATCTTCTCAGGAAATACGATTGGTTTCACATTAACAGCACTACTCGGAGCCTACACCGCTTCAGTAGCTAGTACGTGGAACCCATTTTTAATCACGAGTCAACAAACACAGTCACCACTCCTATTGATACTCATTTTTGCTTCAGCCCTTTGCTCGATGATTATGATTAACATTAGCAATGCTTATACAGGAGGATATAGTCTGCTTAATACATTCCCCTCTCTTGGTCGAGTAAAAAGTGCGGTATTACTAGGTTGTGCCGCTGTTATATTAAGTGGATTCCCTACTTTTGTTAACCAGGCCGAGTCATTTATTTCACTTCTTGGATCCTTCGTTATCCCGTTATCAGCTGTAATCGTGACTGATTTTATTATTGTGAAAAAAGGAAGATTTACTTCAGCGATGCTCCAGGAATTATCTGAGAAGGCCAATCTCTTGAATCGACCTGGGTTTGTCGCGATTTTAATTGGTCTTATCTTTTACATTATTCTTCCTGCATCCTATTCACCAGGTTTTCTCTCATTTTTCCTAACTGGTGGATGTTATCTCGCTTTTCGTTACTTCCCAGTTCGTTAATCATGGTGAAGTTCCATTAGAAACAGCAATTCAAAACGATCATAAATAAAAAAAGTTCATGCGCTCAGCATGAACTTTTTGCTTTTTAATAATAACTTTTCCTGTCAGCTTTCCGTGGTAATTCTTTTGTTTTTTTAGTTTCTTCTTGATCAATGACACCACTCTGGTATGATTCACTCAACTGCTGATGCACGGCCATTTCGCCATTCTCATCGTAAATCAGTTCCTTTTTCTTATCAGCCATAAGACATCCTCCTATCATTTCGGACTTGCGCTTATATTGTTTCCAAAGCAAGGATGAAAAATGCTCCTAAAAATAGGATGATTGAATCTGAAATCGGAATGGATGGTCACATAAATTTCGTTACAAGAGATTCTTTATTTATGGAGCTCACGGACAATATGCGGCAACTCCGGTAGCAGTAATCGCGACATTGCTAATTTGACTGCTCCTGAAGACCCAGGCATAGCAAATATTGCCGTTTCACCTGTCACCCCACCAATGGCTCTACTAAGCATCGCTGGAGTACCAATATCATCTGTATAGCTAATCATGCGGAATAGTTCTCCAAATCCCGCAAGCTCCTTTTCGAGTATAGCTTCAACAACTTCATACGTAACATCTCTTTTGGATATTCCAGTTCCACCATTTAATAGCACAACATCAACGTCTTTATCATCTATACCTTTTTGAATCGCCTGGCGGATTTCTTCTTGTTCATCTATTACGATTTTCCTTTGCCCCACCATATGATTGTTTTCTTCAAGTAAGGAATAAATAACATCTCCGCTTTTATCCGTTTCAACTGTCCTTGTATCGCTCACGGTTACAATGAGAGCTCGAATCAATGGTGCATCTTTTTTGTGATCTTCTGCACTCATCCTACGTCCCCCTTTTCAAGCTCATTCAAGAAACGTTTCTGATAAAATTTATGTGCGGTTTCACTTACAGTTCGCGCAAATCTATAGTTCACTCCCGCTCCCATGGCAATTCCAAGAAGCGGTATTCCTTGAATTACTTTTTTCCTTAACATCATAAGAACAGTTCCCTTTATAATTTGCTTCATTGGTCCTTGTAGCCAATTTCCGTCTGCAATTTCTTCAGGCCCTTCATAAAAATAAGGATGCGTTTGCTCATGCTTTATCTCTTCCTCTAACGTTTTCCAGGCTTGTTCTTGTAGCACTTTCGGTAATGTTGCCATGTGAAATACTTTAAGAGCGATCATCATTTCGGAAGGATAGTTTACTGGATAGCCATATGTCATCGCTATTAGCTGAACAGTACGCAAGTTAATAGCAAGTACAGCAGGTATATCAAGACCCAGCAGTAGAAAACTCCCCGTTCCAGCAAGTCCCCCTTGAGCAAATGATACCATTCGCTGACGGGCAATTTGTTGATCTGCTATGTAAACAAGGTGATCAATCGAGAGGTTTTTCATATCCTGAATTTGTTCAATTTTAGGATCAAATAACCTTGCATCCGTTAACAATCGATGACTGGCATCCACTTGCGATTGTGAGTTTTGTATAAGCGAATGCATATGAAAAAGAGCTGAATCAATTACAGCATACAAACGGTTTTTCGTTGGTGACTCTAGCTGATTAAGCTGATAGTCATACCATTTCTGGAAAGTGCGCTCTACGTCCGTTGCATGATGCGTAAAGTGCTCTTCCTCCCATTGAATTATGCCGTTCATTCTTTTTTGTTCTCTATCTGTCCACACCATTCAAATTCACTCCCTTACAACTCTTTCTTATATTGTAGCTTTTCCAATCAAAAACTTCCAACAAAGGTGGAATAAGGAGTAAAAAAAGAACAGCACATCTGTTAAGATACGCTGTTTCTCTAAAGTTTATTTTGAAAGCCTAACTGTATCACGCGCAATGACGACTTCCTCATTAGTAGGAATAATCATTACTTTGACAGGTGAGTGAGGGTAGCTAATGAAAGCTTCTTTCCCCTTCACCTTATTTAGAGCTGGATCCCAATATACGCCCATAAATTCAAGGCCACGAAGTACACGTGCACGAACAGCATCACTATTTTCACCGATACCTGCTGTGAAAATAATAGCGTCTAGTCCTGACATGCGAGCTGCATAAGACCCAATGTATTTATGAATACGAGAAGTAAATACTTCTAGTGCTAATTCAGCACGTTCATTTCCAGCTTCTGCTTTACTAGTGATATCGCGAAGATCACTTGAGAAACCAGACACTCCAAGAAGACCACTTTTCTTATTCAATGTATTCATTACTTCTTCTGCTGTTTGACCAGTCTTATCCATAATAAATGGAATCAAAGCAGGGTCAATGTTACCTGAACGAGTTCCCATTGTTACACCAGCTAGTGGAGTGAAGCCCATTGATGTATCAATTGACTTTCCGCCTTGAATAGCTGCAATACTTGCACCGTTACCAAGGTGGCAAGAAAGGAGACGCAATTGATCAAGCGGACGACCAAGCATCTCTGCCGCTCTCTCTGAAACATACTGGTGAGAAGTACCGTGGAAGCCGTACTTACGAATACCATAATCTTTATAATAATCGTAAGGGAGACTATATAGGAACGACTGCTCAGGCATAGACTGATGGAAAGCTGTATCAAATACGGCTACAGATGGAACATCTGGTAGAATTTCACGGAATGCACGAATCCCAACAAGGTGAGCGGGGTTATGCAATGGCGCAAGCTCTGATACTTCTTCAATGCTAGCTAGTACATCATCCGTAATCAATGCAGAGTCATCAAATTTCTCACCGCCGTGAACCACACGGTGTCCAACACCTTCAATTTCATTATAGGAAGAGATAATGGAGAAGCTAATCAGCTTATCTAATAGCATTTTAACCGCAACTCCATGATCAGGAATATCAGTAATTTCTTCTTTCTTTTCACCGTTCACTTCTATTGTAAAAATGGCGTCATCAAGGCCGATTCTCTCCACGAGTCCTTTAGTGATAACAGTTTCTTCCGGCATATTTAATAGTTGAAACTTCAACGAAGAACTACCGGCGTTGATTGCGATTATTTTCGCCATATGTGACAGCTCCTTTAATTCAATAAAATTAGAATACGACACGAAAATAGAAGGGTAAGACCCTTCTATCTTTAGCACTCTTATTATTTAAACATCGTCCATTACTTTATTCAAGGTGAAAACCGCTTACATTCAAGTATTCCGCCAATTCAGATTTGTAAACGTTTCATAACCTTTAAGAAAGCTGTGAAAACCAACCGTTAATCTGCTGCATCATGTTCAACATCGCTTCACGATTGGAGAAGGATGGAAGCTTTGCCATCATAACTTGTTTAGGTTTTAACGTATGTTCTCCTTTTTTCTGAGTAACAAGAATACTTTTAGCTTGCGACTCATTCGCAAATAAACTTGTAGGCAATTGAATAATGCCGTGGATAACAGAGCGATCATTTAGCAAATTCCTCACTTGCTTGGCTCCATCATCTCCAAAGAGAAAGTTTGGAATCATAAAGAAGAGCATGCCAGACTCTTCCGTCATATTTAAGCTTTGTTCGATAAGAAGATGGTGAACGTAAGACATCCCTTCTTCTGCTTTTAATTCGTATTTTGCAGATGCTTCCTCATGGGGATAGTAACCAACAGGTAAATCAGTTACGATCGTATTAACCTGGGGAATATAAAGTGGCTTTACGCTATCCTGGTGAAGAAATTCTACCTGGTGTTTTTGCAAATTCGCATTAACAAAACCTAAATGTAATAAAAGATCATCTGGTTCCGCCCCGAATGCTTCAACTTTCTCACCTTCTAATTGGTTTAAAACAGAAGTGAGTAAATTTCCTGTTCCTACTGCAGGATCAAGAATTTTCATTTCCTCTATATTTAATACATCTTTATATTTTTTCACAAGATAACCGATTAAATGCGCAACACTATCTGGAGTCATGGCATGATGAGGCTGAATTCCTTTCTTCATCCCTTTCAGAAGTGCAAGCTGGATCCCTTTACGCACTGTTTCTTTCTTAGCATCCTCAAGATCACATGAATCATAAAGAGCTTTAAGACGGACAACGGTATCCGTATCTAGTTCCTCTTGTAATACTTTATTTTCGAATATGTTTAAACCTGTCTCAACGAGAGCTTCAAGATACGACATTTCCAATTTATTTTGAATAACTAGCGTCGATTCATCAAGCACGTTATATAAATTTTCTACAGTTAGTTCGGTCATTGATTGGCCTCCTATCAGTTCGCCGTCTCTATTGTAAACAGTCTTGAGTTCTTTCGCAACATCGGAAGATCATCTGTTACGAGAGAGACTTTTTATACTTTGCAAAAGTTTATGGCTAATCGAGAGTTTTCTACACTAACGTCTATGAATTATAGATCACAATACAATTCCGTTAAAAAAGGACTCCGATCACGTCATCGAAGTCCTTGCCATGTTTGTTTACATTATTCAGCTTGCTTAGCGGCGTTAAGTGCAGCGTCATAATCTGGGTGATTTGTTGCTTCACTAACATATTCTGTGTATACAACTTCGTCCTTACTGTTTACTACAAAAACAGCTCTTGCTAATAAACGAAGCTCTTCCATCGCTACGCCAAAAGCTTTACCAAATGAAAGATCGCGATGATCAGATAAAGTAATAGCATCTTCAATTCCAGCAGCACCGCACCAGCGCTTCTGTGCAAATGGGAGGTCAGCGCTAATTGTTAACACTTTCACGTTATCAAGCTTAGCAGCTTCTTCGTTAAATTTACGTGTTTGAGCATCACAAACGCCTGTATCTAGTGATGGTACGACACTAATGAGACGAATACCTGCATAATCATCAAGCGTTTTTTCAGATAGATCATTAGCAAGAACAGTAAAATCAGGCGCTTTGTCCCCCGCTTTTACTTCTTCCCCTAAAAGTGTCATCGGCGTTTCTTTAAATGTAATATTAGCCATGTTCATACCTCCTTCATAATTGGTCGTATGTACGACTGTTTTCATCATATATGCCATCGCTTCTGATTTCAAGAAATCAGCTAAGGCTTTCTAGCTCAGTTTTTATGAATCAGAGGTATTTATGTTCGATTAATGCAACTTAGTTTTCTAGAATAACCCACAATGGCAGAAGAATCGAATCTAAAGACCATATAAAAAAGCTACTTTAATTAAAAGTAGCTTAAAAATCCAAATCCTGCTTATCGTCATCCTGCTGTCTCTTATGACCACGGAAGAGGTGTTTTCCTTGGGATGTATGTCGCGAAGATTGTGAATCGCTTTGGTGATCGTTTCCTCTTCTTCCCTTAGTCTCATGATTCATATTCTGAAGAATGCTTTGTACTTTTTCAATTGCCTGTGGGGCAAGATCGAGCAATCTCTCATAAAGATGTGTGGTGTTATCAAGGTGTATCATCTTTATATCGCCAGCACTTACAATTAAAAACGCAATTGGCGTTATGGAAACACCACCACCACTACCTCCACCAAAAGGATCGCCTTTGCTTTGCCCTTGCTGATCACGCTGATTGGACTGTTGCTTTAGCATAAATTCACTACCACCAGCAGCAAATCCAAATCCAACCTTTGACACCGTTAGAATGACGCTTCCATCAGGGGTTTCGACAGGATCACCTATAATCGTGTTTACATCAATCATGTCTTTCAGATTTTCCATTGCAGTCTGCATAAGTCCTTCAATTGGATGTTCAGGCATTTTGTGTTTTCCTCCTTCACTTACTAAACCGCTAAGCCTCCTGCACATTCTTTTGAGACTTCATTAATTTAATTGCCGCGATCATAGCATGCCCCAGTTTAAATGTAATCATGCATCGTATATAAGTTTGAATCGTTTTCACTTCATAAATTGGTGTTACGATGAGTTGAGGGACTGAATGAAGATTAGAGTAATGTGATAAAAGTGTGAAGATAGCGACTTTTGTATTCATAATAAGTTCAGCTACTACTGCAGTACTTGCAGCGTTTCCCATTCCAAAATTTGTTTCCCATTGAATCGTTCGAAATCGTGTCTTCCTAAGAAAAAACAAAACAGATGTTTTAGCCCCAAGCGTTTTTTTCAGTAACTGGATGACCTCTTTGAGGTCACCTTTCAGCCCCTCTTCTTCTTTGCTTGCTTTGACAGCCTCTTCCCCACCTTCTAATAACGTTTCAAGTGGTATGGTTGTCTCATAAATAACTAATCCGAAGAGGGCTTTCACAGCTATTTGAATTTCTTCAACTGAAGAAGAGTGTTCTATTGTGAACGTTACTCTTACTGTCGAAAAAACAATAAGGGGTAAGGAGGCGATCACTAATAAGCCAAATATAGCAACAAGAATAATAATCAATGAATAGCCTCCTCCCATATACCTTTCTATTTTGAGACAGTATTCATGAAAATAGAGTATAAAATAAACCTGCCCAATATGGACAGGTTTATTCATTCAGTATGTTCTTATTCTTCGTGCACAACAATTGTATCAGCAAACAAATCATGGATTCCTTGTTTTTTTTTCGTAAAAGCAACGACAAGGAAACCAACAAATAAGATTGTTTTACTAATAAATCGTCCAATGCCTTCTCTAAAAATAACCGTTCCCCATGTTAAAGTCGTGCTTTTAACAGAGGCTACCCTTAAACCAAAAAGCATTTTCCCTAGCGTTTGAGATAAGAACTTAGTCATCAGTATAAAATAAGCGTAATACACGATACCTGTTAATATCGCCTGTAGCGGCAGATAGGCAGGTTCATTAGCAGGAAGATCAAACCCCTTGATCATAGGAGTAATCAAAATTCCATTCAAACTTGCTACAACAATAATATCAACTAAATATGCCCAAAAGCGCATCCAGAAGCCAGCAAAACGCTCGTGCTTCACTTCTTTCTCTAAAGATGCGGGAGAGGCAGTCGTACTCATTGTTTCATCCATTCTGCCTGCCTCCTTATTCAGAATATAAATACATTAACTCAGGGGATTGTGGAGTGGATAATAACTGCTGGATGCCTAAGAGATCTTTATCTGGCCCCATGAGCTTAGCGGCCGTGATTTCAAAGAGAGAGTTTAATCCTAAATTTTGCTTATATTGCACCACTTGTAACTTACGATCCCCCACGTCTTCTTTCATACCGGCAATTGTATCTTCAAGATTTCCCAGGTCATCAACAAGGTTAACTTCCTTCGCTTGCCTGCCATCATAAATTCTTCCGTCAGCAAGCTCCCTTACTTTGCTTTCATCCATTCCTCTACCTTCACTAACTACCCGAACGAATTCATCATATGAATTATCAATCATTGATTGGAGAATGTCCCGTTCTTCATCAGTCATTTCACGACTAGGAGACATAATATCTTTATGTGGACCGCTCTTAATTGTCTCCCATTTCACTCCTACCTTCTCAGCTAGTTCTGCATAGTTCATCGACTGCATAATAACACCGATGGAACCTGTAATCGTGGAAGGACTCGCAACGATTTTATCAGCTGGAGCTGAAACATAATAACCCGCAGAAGCCGTCATGCTTCCCATTGAAACATAAATGGGTTTATCCGTTTTCTCTTTAATCTCTAAGAGCTTATCATGAATTTCTTCACTTTCTACTACCCCGCCGCCCGGCGTATTAAGTCTTAAAATGATGCCTTTAACACTGTTGTCTTCCCCAGCATGCTCCAAACGTTTCATAAACACAGCATGATTGTATCCAGACTGTGGAAGGAAACTAGTGTTTGTTCCAGTATCTTGAATAACTCCTTCCACATTCAAAACCGCAATCTTATTCGAACTACTACCTTCCTCAATAACCGTCTCTGCAAATTGGTCTGTTGTGTTCATTTCTTCCTGCCATCCTCCAAATGCCAGACTAGAAACAAAATTAAACCCGATTGATACGATAATCAGAACAACGGTAATGCCGAGGGCGATCCATCGTTTTCCATTCATAGTAAGCCTCCTCTATATCCTGATGCTATCTTATGTACGATGAAGCCAACTTATTGGTTTCATATTTTTGAGAATACCATACAAAATAAGGAATCGCACTCCTTAGAAGCTTTTGAACAAATTTAATGTGACGAGAGAGGGAACCATAGAAAGTACACTTTACTCTTCTTTCCGCAATCGTTCATAGTCTTGAATAAATGAGCGAAATCATAATTTTTTCTTTTTTCTAAAAAGCGATAATGATAAAGTAAAGAAGACAAACAGATAGACAGGGAGGAATTCACATGCCAAATCGACGTAATTTGTTTTTTTCTATAAGCAGTCAAAAGAAATTCAGGAGAAAGTAGAACCGTTAAAGGCACTAGCAGAAAAAAACGATTTTCATATCGTAGAAAACCCTGAAGAAGCTAGTATTATTGCAAGTATTGGAGGAGATGGTGCTTTCCTTCAAGCCGTAAGAAAAACAGGTTTCAGAGAAGATTGCCTTTATGTAGGAATTTCTACTGGTGAGCTCGGATTTTATTGTGATTTCCACATCGATAACATCCAAAATATGGTGGGAGACATTTTGTCAGAAGGCATTGAAGTTCGTCGCTACCCGACGATTGAAGTAAAAGTGAACAATGAATCATCCTTCTATTGCTTGAACGAGTGCACCATTCGTTCGTCAATTATTAAGACACTTGCCATGGAAGTTTATGTGGAAGATTTTCACTTTGAAACATTTCGTGGAGATGGTCTCATTGTTTCCACACCAACAGGAAGCACGGCGTATAATAAGTCCGTAAACGGTGCAGTGGTAGATCCTAAGCTTGCTTGTATGCAAGTAAGTGAACTCGCTTCACTAAACAATAATCATTACCGCACGCTCGGCTCTCCTTTTATATTAAGTGATGAGAGAACGCTTTCTCTTCAAGTTATTCAGGATGGTAATGATTATCCTGTTATTGGTATTGACAATGAAGCAATGAGCATTCAGCATGCTCAAGAAATTCAAATTCATATCCCAGAAAAACGCATTAAAACGGTTAAGCTTAAAAACAATTCTTTCTGGCATAAAGTTCAAAGAAGCTTCCTCTAAACGAAAGAAGCGCCACAAAAGTGTGCGGCGCTTCTTTTTTTATTGACTATGTTAACGAACATCGTTGAACTTCGGCTCATTTACGATCTGTAATAACCAATCGTCTTGAGCTAAAAAAACGAGTTATCAACAATATAAATTCACATAGGTTTTTATTAGTAAAGAATTTTTTATGAGAGAGAACCACGCTCTTTTTGATAAACGATTGTTTCATCAATGACTGTCATAACAGCATCTGTTTGAATAATAAGGTCTGGATCACAATTAAAAATATCGCGATTTAATACAGTGAAATCCGCTGCAAAGTTCTCTTTAATCATACCTCTTTCACGTTCTCTTCCAATTGCAAACGCACTTCCTTTAGTAAAAAGTGAGACGCTCTCAAACACAGATAATTTCTGTTCAGGATAATATCCACCATGTGTTTCCTCAGGACGCTTTCGCGTAACTGCTGCATGAATACCTAACAATGGATTCACAGGTTCAATCGGAGCATCTGATCCACCTGCAATTGGAACGCCACTATCAAGCAGCGTTTTCCACGCAAATGACCGTGTCATTCTTGCTTCGCCGAGACGCTCCATTACCCATGGAAAATCCGAAGCGACAAACCTTGGCTGAATATCAAGAATAACTGAAAGTTCTTTTAATCGTTTTAACAAATCATCACGCATGACCTGCGTATGGATAAGGCGATCTCTAAGCCCATGTGGAGCAGGATACTGTTCAATCGCTTCAATTGCATACTCGAGTGCCAAATCACCAATCACATGAATAGCCACAGGCATATCATGAACCCTTGCTTTCTTCACAAGTTCGGTAAGTCCTTCAATGCTATGAATCGCAACTCCTGACGTATCAGGAGAATCATTGTATGGATCGCTCAATAGAGCAGTACGTCCACCAAGTGCGCCATCAGCAAAAATCTTCATCGCACCTAGCTCTACATAATTTGTTCCATCACCGAAACCTAACCCTTGCTTGCGCATCTGCTCGATTACTTCATGATGGACTAATAAATTAGCTCTAAATTTACGTTGTCCGTTGATGACATTTACGAAGGTCTCATAAGTACGTTTAAAACCACCATAGTAATTTAGATCTTCACTATGGCCACCTGTAACGCCTTTCGCTACAAGGTCATCGACTGAGCAAGATAGAGCTTTTTCAAGGTATTCAACACTTACTTCAGGCATAGCATCCTTTACTAGTTCCTGGGCACGATCCAATAAATAACCAGTTGCTCTGCCTTCATTATCCCTCATGATTACGCCACCTTCAGGATCTGGTGTATCATCCGTTATACCTGCAAGATCAAGGGCTATCGAATTCGCAAGTATGGCATGTCTACACACTCTTGTTAACATCATTGGATTATTTGGAGCAATATCATCTAATTCATCACGGTGGAAGATTTTGCGATCCTGAAAGTTGTTTTCATTCCAACCTTCCCCAATCACCCAGTCAAATGAGGCTGTATCATTCACTTTGTTAATCAGATGTCTTTTCATCTCTTCCGCTGACGTAGCCTCCGATAAATCGAGACGCAGAAGTTTTTCTCCATGTCCAATCATGTGGAGATGACTATCCACAAAACCTGGAATCATGACATTCCCTTTTAAATCATGCTTTTCTGTCATTTCTTTCTCAAACATAGAGGTTAGTTCTGATTTAGACCCGACCTTTTTGATACGGCCATTTTCTGTATAGACGGCTTCTACCGTTTCATTTTCATGTTCAAGCGTATAGATCTTACCACCAAACCAAAGCGTTCCCACTGATGTTCTCTCCTTTATGTAAATGTAAATTGTGAGCTAATTGTATCATTCCTCATATAAACTGTGAATCTTCTGGTTTTTCATCAAACTCTTGGTTGATTTTTCAATCATGATACAATAAGAATAACAAAGAGTATATGCAAGACAATTGTTGAAGGTGAGGAAATCTCGTTGAAAAAGAAAATCTTATTTACAGGTGGCGGCTCTGCCGGGCACGTTACAGTTAATTTAGCACTAATTCCTCGTTTTTTAAAAGACGACTGGGATATCCATTATATCGGTTCTGAGAACGGCATTGAACGTCAGTTAATTGAACCTGTCAAAGGGGTTACTTATCATCATGTTGCTACCGGAAAGCTAAGAAGATATTTTGACTGGAATAACTTCAAAGATCCTTTTAAAGTAATTAAAGGCGTAGGAGAGGCTTTTTCCATTATTAAACGTGAAAAGCCTTCTGTCATTTTCTCTAAAGGGGGATTTGTATCTGTACCTGTCGTAATCGCCGGAAAGATGAATGGAGTTCCTGTCATTATTCATGAATCTGATTTAACACCGGGACTCGCTAACAAAGTAGCCATCCCTTTCGCCTCAAAGGTATGTACAACTTTCCCTGAAACGGTAAACCATTTACCTGAAAGCAAAGCGGAATATATCGGCGCAGTTGTTCGTGATGAACTGAAAAGTGGCAAACGCTCCACTGGCCTTTCTTTTGCCGGATTCACTGGGACAAAGCCTGTTATGTTAATTATGGGCGGAAGTCTTGGTGCAAAACGAATCAATGAAGCTGTTCGCAATCAGTTAGATGAGCTTTTACAAACATATGATATTCTCCACCTTACCGGTAAAGGGCAAGTGGTTGAAAATTTGCAAATGCAGGGGTATAAGCAATTCGAGTATGTAACAGATGAACTTCCTCACTTATTAGCCATGGCTGATTTAATTGTCTCAAGAGCTGGTTCAAATTCTATTTTTGAGTTCCTTGCATTGAAAAAACCAATGTTACTCATCCCATTATCAAGAGCTGCAAGTAGAGGGGACCAAATTTTGAACGCCCAATCGTTCCAGAAATCAGGCTATGCGAATGTTCTATTGGAGGAAGATTTATCAGACGCTTCTTTCTTAAAATCCGTACGTGAAACATTTGAGAACCGCTCGACATATATAAAAGCAATGGAACAGGATAATGCAGGAGATCAGGCAAATAAGATTGAAGCTTTAATTAAAAATAAAGCAAAAAAATAAGAAGAAGACCTTTGAGGTCTTCTTCTTATTTTTTACTGTATCCTCTATTCTAAGACGCCCCAAGAGTTTCTTTTTGACGAAGCTCAATTCTTCTAATTTTACCTGAAGTTGTTTTCGGAAGTTCTTCAATAAATTCAACTTTTCTTGGATATTTATAAGGCGCAGTTAGCTCTTTTACATGATCTTGTAGTGTACGAACTAAAGCATCTCCCGCTTGATTGGGATCTTTCAGTACAATATACGCTTTTACTATATTACCGCGAACTTCATCAGGACTTGCGACGACCGCACACTCCTGTACAGCCGGGTGTTTCACAAGAGCATCCTCTACTTCAAATGGTCCAATTGTATATCCGGAGCTAATGAAAATATCATCACCTCTACCTTCAAACCAAAAGTAACCATCCTCATCTTTGGAAGCTTTATCCCCCGTTAAGTAATAGTCACCTCTGTACGCCATTTGCGTACGCTCCAGATCCTTATAGTACCGTTTGAACAGAGCAGGTACATCCTTATGGACGGCAATGTCTCCCACTTCTCCAACCTGAACAGGTTGACCATCTTCATTAATAATATCCACTTGATTACCAGGTGTTGGTTTCCCCATTGAACCTGGCTTTACTTCCATGCCTTTTAGAATGCCAACAAGTAATGTATTCTCAGTTTGACCATAGCCGTCTCTGACATCAATCTGAAAATATTTTCTAAACGTATCAATTACTTCACGATTAAGCGGCTCACCAGCTGAAACGGCGCTTCTGAGAGCAGGCAATTTGTACCTAGTTAAATCATCTACCTTTGCCATTAAGCGATACTCTGTTGGTGTACAACATAAAACATTAATATCATATTCTGAAAGAAAACCAAGGTACGCTTCTGGATCAAATTTACCACTATAAACAAAACCAGTTGCGCCACTACATAATGTAGCAACAAAAGGGCTCCAAATCCATTTTTGCCACCCTGGTCCTGCAGTTGCCCAAACGTTATCTCCCTCATGAATATCGAGCCATGAGGCTGAAGAAGTTCTTAAATGAGCATATGCCCAACCATGACTATGAACAACGCCTTTAGGATTTCCCGTTGTTCCAGACGTATAGGAAAGGAATGCCATGTCTTCTCTTGATGTGGCCACGCCAGCGAAAGAAGCGCTTTCATTTTTAGCTTCATCCAGTAAAGATATCCATCCATTAGCACGATTGCCTACAATGAATCTATGTTCCAAAGAAGGCGCTTCGTCTTCTACACCTTCAAATGATTCAATAAGTTCTGCTTCACAGATAACCGCTTTTGCTTCGGCATGATTAATTCGATAGATCAAATCTTTTTTTCTCAACATTTCTGAAGAAGGAATAACGACTAGACCCGCTTTCAAACAGGCAATGTATACGGCATATGTATCAATTAACCTGGGCATCATGATCAAAACACGATCTTGACTTGTTAATCCCTGGGCAGTTAGCGCGCCAGCGATGCGATTCGCCTTTTCAAATAAATGTTTATATGTAATTTCTTGAACTTCGCCTTGATCACTTCGCCATTTTAGGGCCACTTTATCTTCTTTAGAAGTAAAGCGCTCCATCTCGCTTGTTAGATTGTAATGTTCAGGTGCAATTAAGTCCTGCATTCTTATCCCCCTTTATTCTGCAATAATTACATTATACATAAAAGTATGAAAGTTTTGAACATTATTGCCGATAAAAAAGGAGAAGGTGTCTAATTCACCTTCTCCAAGCCATTATATTAAATTATTTGGAGTATCCTCCGAATTGCTGTTCAGATTGTTGAACAAGACGCTTCGTGATCTCGCCGCCAACTGAACCGTTTGAACGTGAAGTTGAGTCTGGACCAAGATTCACACCAAATTCAGAAGCAATTTCGTATTTCATTTGATCTAAAGCTTGTTGTACACCTGGTACAACAAGGTTGTTTGAGCTGTTATTAGCCATGAGTTGTTCACCTCCTTGACACTATCATTTGATAGAGAAGGGAGGGTTATTCTCATTAACTATTGGTAGTATGGTTAAATGTTGGAAGATTAAAGTAAGTCATCAAATGAATCATCTTTTTCCTTAATAACAATTGTTTCAACACCACTTACAGCCTCTTCTACTAATTCATCAATTGGTAAGTATTGTTCAAATTTATTTGCATGTTCCCGTTTTGGTTTTGTCTTAGGTGCATCTGGCAAGAACACCGTGCAACAGTCCTCATATGGCCGAATCGAGATATCATACAGGTCAATAGCCCTTGAAATCCTCATAATCTCAATTTTGTCCATAGAAATAAGAGGCCTTAGAACAGGATAATTTGTCACTTCATTAATTGTATTCATACTTTGAATCGTTTGACTTGCTACTTGTCCAAGACTTTCCCCTGTTGCAATGGCAAGTGCTCCACTTTTTTCTGCTAACTTTTCCGTGATTCGCATCATCATTCTTCTCATAATTGTCATGCTGTAATTATCAGGCATTTCTTTTTGAATTGATTTCTGTGTATTTGTAAACGGGACAATATGAAGACGAATGTCTCCACCGTATCGAGAGAGAACTTTTACAAGATCCTCTACTTTCTGGCGTGAACGCTCACTTGTAAAAGGAGGGCTGTGAAAATGAACTGCTTCTACTTTTACTCCCCTTTTCATCGTTAAATAACCTGCGACTGGACTATCGATACCACCTGATAACATCAACATTACCTTATTATCTTGAGCAGTTGGAAGACCTCCAGCACCTTCTGAATTATCGCAACTAAGATAAGCACCAGCTTGCTTCACTTCTACCTTCAATTCCATGTCAGGATTGTGGACATCCACCGTTAATTTTTCTGTATTAGTAAGAACATAACCACCTATATCGCGATTCATATCTTGTGAGCGATGTGGAAATTGCTTGAAAGGTCTCCTAACTGTTACTTTGAAAGTCATACTTTCATTACCCATTTGATCCTTAACAAGCTGTAATGCCTTTTCTTTAATAAGATCGAGATCGTGTTCTGTCTTGATGGCGACACTAAGGGAGTGAATGCCAAAAATCGTTTTTAGCTTCATAATTATCGGATCTGGATCCTCTCCATTCAATTTCACAATCATTCGGTCAAAAGATTGATGAACCTCAATGGATGGATAGTCAGACAATACCTGCTTCACTCTTTTTTTCAAAGCAGTGATAAATCCTTTTCTGTTTTTACCTTTAAGTGAAATTTCCCCGTAGCGAAGAATGATATGATCATACATAGCTATTACCTCATTACATGTTTTAGTTTGGGTATTACTTTTTGAAGCTCTTCAAGAAAGAATTCTACTTCCTCTATCGTTGTATCAAAAGAAAGGCTTATTCTAATAGCCGACTTTGCCCCTTGATCTGATAAACCAACAGATGTTAATACGTGGCTTGCTGCTGCTGTTTTGGAAGAACACGCCGAACGAGTTGACACATAAATTTCTTTTTCCTCAAGCGTATGAATCAATACTTCCGGCTTAATACCAGGGACTGAGAAATTAACAATATGCGGAGAACCTAATCGAGTACTATTTAACTTCACGCCTTCAATATCGGAGAGTTCTTTTAGCAACAGCGTTTGTAATGTTTTTAACTTCTCCTTTTGAGCATCCGCTTTCCCTAAAAATATTCGAAGAGCCTTTGCCATCGCGACGATTCCAGGACCATTTTCTGTACCTGAGCGAATGTCGCTTTCCTGCCCCCCTCCTGAAAGCAGTGGAAATAAAGACAGTTTATCTCGTTTTATTAATATCCCATTACCTTTTAGCCCATGAAATTTATGCGCCGAATAAGAGACTAAATCCGCTTGTACTTCATTAAAGTTGAGTGGCACCTTACCAATTCCCTGAACATCATCAATATGAAAGAAGGCACGTGATTTTTGTTTAATCAACTTTCCCGCTTCTTTTATTGGTTGAATGGCACCCATCTCATTATTCACGTGCATAATAGAAACAAGAATGGTTTCAGGAGTGAGCGCCTCTTCAAGATCATCTAGAGAGATTTCTCCTTCTCTGTTAACAGGTAAATACGTCACTTCAAATCCCATGGATTCAAGCTGCCGGAAGGACTCCAAAACGGAAGCATGTTCTATACTCGTAGTAATGAGGTGCTTACCTCGATTCATATATTGAAGTGCTGAACCTTTAATAGCCAAATTATTACTCTCAGTTCCACCAGAAGTAAAAATAATTTCATTCATTTTAACTTGTAACAAATCTGAAATACTCATTCTCGCTTGTCGAAACAATCGCTCTGCTTCTCCACCTTTTCGATGAAGAGAAGATGGATTAGCGAAAAAATTTTCAGCTGCTTTTCGATATGCATCAAGTACTTCTTTATAGGGCTGCGTTGTAGCACTATTATCCAAATAAATCATATTATGACACCTTCAGTCATCTTATATTTCCAACTAATAATCCTACCATAGGTCAAACAAATCACCAAATCAAATATTCTAGATAATGAGATAGATTCATCATTTTGTTCGTTACGCTAAGAATGGTTATGATTACCAAGGTCGAACGAACGCTGCTAGAATGGCAGGTGAATTATTTGAATTATTAATCATTTTGGTTTTGTTATGATTTGTCGATCAATTGTGTTAATATGAAGTCCGAAAATTAGGACATGTTAAACAGTTTAATCAGGAGGCCCTTATGAAGTTGAAATTATCAAATAAAGACATTTTGACAATAGGATTAATGCTTTTTGCTCTTTTCTTGGAGCAGGAAACATGATTTTCCCACCCGCGCTCGGTCATTCTGCTGGGAGTAATATTTGGGTAGCAACAGCTGGTTTTCTCATCACAGGAGTTGGACTTCCTCTTTTAGGCGTGACGGCGATTGGGTTAACGGGGGGAAACTTAAAAGATATTGCTTCTAAAGTTCACCCCACTTTCGGATTTGTATTCACTGCGATCCTCTATCTTGCGATTGGGCCATTCTTTGGAATCCCACGTACCGGGACGGTAGCATTTGAAATTGGTGTCGTGCCATTTTTGAATGAATCAACGAATGTTACCGGGATGCCATTATTTATCTATACCCTTATTTTCTTTGGTATTACGTTTTGGTTATCACTGAATCCTTCAAGATTAGTGGATCGAGTGGGAAAGATCTTGACACCTTTATTACTTCTAGTTCTTGGAAGTTTAATCGTAGGAGCTTTTATCCATCCACCAGGTCCACTTTCAGCCCCTTCAGCGAAGTATGAGGACGGCGTTTTCTTTAAAGGTTTCATTGAAGGTTATCTTACGATGGATGCAATTGCAGCTCTTGTATTTGGAATTGTGGTGATTCAAGCCGTCAAGGATAAAGGCATCACAGATCGAAAAACCATTTCCATCGCTGTATTGAAAGCTGGAATCCTAGCAGCAATAGGGTTAACGGGTATTTATTTATCACTTGCCTATATAGGAGCTACAAGTGTTAACCTTCTTGGTTCAGTCAATAACGGAGGAGAAATCCTCTCTAGTGTTGCGAGTTACCTGTTCGGCTCATTTGGCACACTTCTTCTTGGAGCCGCGATTACATTTGCTTGTTTAACAACATCTGTAGGACTAGTAACGGCATGTGGCGAGTATTTCTCAAAAACGTATCCAAAGCTTTCTTATAAGTTTGTTATTCTGATCATTACAATTTTCAGTGCTTTTGTGGCAAACCTTGGACTGACTCAATTGATTACATTTACATTACCTGTTTTAATTGCGATTTATCCTGTAGCAATTGTATTGATCTTCTTAACATTCATGAGCTACCTATTTTCTATCCATCACTACGTTTATAGGGGGGCTATCATTTTGACAATCCTTATAAGTGTTCCCAATGCCCTTGAGGGCGCCGGGATTATAATGCCTGGGATTACCATTCTACATAAGCTCCCACTCTATAGTGATGGCGTAGGATGGATTGTACCCGCTATCATAGGTGGAATAGTAGGATGGATAATATCTAAGAAAGATAGAACATCATAATTTTTTCTAACGCAGACAAATTGTCTGCGTTTTTTTAAAAAGAAAAATACTGATTACAACAAAAAACTCTCCTCAAGGAGGAGAGTTATGATTTAACAGGTTCTCTTACATCATCTTTCAACGATTGAAGCACCTGTGGATCAACCTTTTCAATGGCAGCTTCAGCTGTTGATAATGCTTCATCGTACTCATATTGTCTGAAGTGATCTTCTGCTTTTTGAAGCAGTTCATCTACACTTCTGTGCTTCCCTCGATATCGATTCCCAAACTGAATCAAGCGTTCGGTCAGAATGGCGTCTTCGACAAGCTTTTTTGTTATTTCAGTACTATGTTCAACCGCACGTTCAGCATCAGAAAGCACTTCATTAATTTGATAAATATCAAGCGGTACGTCTGAAAGACGATCACTTAATTCTACAATGATATCCTCTGCCAGTTCATAACCATCTAAATATGATTCTGGAATGCCTGGTAGATTACTTAACTTCATCATTCTTCTTGATTCAATTAATCTTCTCTTCAAATCTTTAATCGTCTCAAGCGCTTTAAGCTCATCTTTTCTTAACATATGCAAATTCTCTTTTTGAATTTGCATTTCATGATCAATTGAAGCAAGATCTTCTTTTAAGGAAAGCACCGTTTCAGCAAGTGTGGTAAATGCCTGCTTATTGCCTTCAACTGCTTCAATAACAGCATTAAATCGAATATGCATATCAGAAATCTTTTTCTCAATTTCCTTAATCATTTTCAATTCCTGTTCCTCTAAACGGTAACTGAGCTGCACAACATTCGTTTCTTCTTGCAAGTCTTGAAAGTGATTATTAGTTTTAAGCAGCTCATGTTCAAGCTCCTCTACTTTCTCCGTAACAAGATGCCTTGCATCTACTTCAGATTCCAATTGATCATATAGTCCTTCAATATTTCTTCGCACTGTATCAATTTCTATCTTGATCTCTTCGACTTCCGTCTTCTCAATAGCCGAATCCCATCTGACTAAATCCGATTCGACGTGTTCAATATGATCTTGAATTTCCAAATGATCAAGTACATAGCCTTCAGACTCCATCACGGAAGTTCCATCTTCAAGTTCTTTTAGTTGAGAAGGTATCTGCGTATGCACAAGCGCTATTAATTCTGGTGTAACAGAAATTTTTTCTTGAACAGCTGTTAACCGCTCTTGGATTTCTTTCAACACACTTCTAGCTTCAAGATAGTTACCTTCTTCGGTTAGTTGTTCATAGCGCTTAAGATCTTGTTTAAGTTCTTCGAGTTCAGCTTCTAGGGTAGGATAAGCCTTACCAAGTGAACGATTTTGTGAAAGAAGTCGCTGTTTGGCTTCCCTGAACACCTCTTGAACGGAAACAATTTCTGTTCTATTCTGCTCTTCACTCGAAACGAGCTCATTAATATCTTCTAACATCAGTTCAATACGCTTTTCAATCTGTTCTAATCGTTCACGAGTTTCAACTAATGTTGCTTTCGCTTTACTAAAGCGATACCTCTCAGCAGCTTCCTCGGTATCCATAAGCTGCTCTTCCAAGTTGGGAAGCTTAACTGCTACGATCTCATCCCACTCTTCACGCCATTTTTCAAATTTTTCTTCCGTTTGACCTGACATTGTTAGACCTTTCACCTTCGAAATCTCATCTGTCACAGGTCTGTTTAATATATCAATCTTCCATTCTTCTAGACGATCGATTTCATTGTATATTTTTCTTCTAGCAAAAGTGCCGTATAAAATGACGGCAACAAGTAAAATAATCGCAATGACAATATACTCCAACGGAAGCACCCCTTCTTCCACATCATCAATTTATGTATACATGCTAAAACAGCAGTCTAAATCATCAGATATAGATCTTTTATAAACGAATATGTACGAATTTCATCAATGTTTTTATGATACCATGTAATTACCTCTTTGACTAAATAAATTCAATATTTGACAACTAAAATCCTTGATTTTATTATAAACTTTTTCATTTATTGAAAGAAGGTGCTTTTGGATGATTATTTCATATGATGGACACATACACTCTCCATTTTGTCCACATGGATCAACAGATTTATTTGAGGATTACGTAGAAGCTGCTACTCAGTTCGGTTACAAAGGCATGACATTTACTGAACACGCTCCTCTCCCACAAAATTTCCATGACCCTGTTCCAAATCAAGATAGCGGAATGAAATGGGAAGTACTAGAAAACTATTTTGAAAATATTCAGCAGCTAAAACATAGGTTTAAGGGAAAAATTGAAATTAACTGTGGACTAGAGGTTGATTATATTGAAGGCTATGAAGAAGAGACAAGGCAGTTTCTTAATACAGTAGGACCACAATTAGATGATGCGATTCTTTCTGTTCATTTTTTGAAAGAAGGAACTAACTATACTTGTCTTGACTATAGTCCAGAAGCTTTTGAACAACTAATTGCTTCATTGGGTTCCGTTGATATGGTTCACCAAAAGTATTACGAAACGCTATTGAAGTCAGTCCATGCTGATCTAGGAAAGTATAAGCCTACTCGAATTGGACATATAACTTTAGCAAATAAATTCCAGAAAAAACACCCGTCTAAAAGTTCCTTTTTCTCGGAAATCTCTACATTACTTGATGCGATTAAAGAAAGGGGCTTTTCATTAGATTATAATGGAGCCGGAACAGTGAAACCTTTATGTGGAGAGCCATATCCAACTGACTGGGTTATACGTGAAGCAATAAAACGAGAAATCCCTCTCGTCTATGGCTCAGATGCTCATAGCGCAAAAGGGATTGGTCAAGGAGCAGAACGACTTCTTACACACTCTCTACAATCACCAACCTTGCTTAGCCGTTCATAACGAACGGCCTTGCTTCCCAAATTCCAGTCTTACAAATATATCGTTCTATCCATTCATTTAATTGTTTCGTATATCGTTCAATAAAGTAATGTTCATTTGGCTGAATATGATGCACTTCTAGTATATATTGAGGTTGCAAAAATGGCATAGAAAGCATGCCTCTCATTTGCATGATGATATAATCAATGGATTGTGGACGAAATTCCTCCCTTGCAAACCCCACCTCAAATATTTTGCTAAAGTAGTACTTTTCTTTTGCTAGATAAGTGGTCATGATTTCCCGAACAAGCACTGAATCAAAAGTGATCTCCCGATGTACAAACCTGGCGAGTTGCCTATTCTGATACTGATACTCCATAATCCTTTCAATAGCTTCAGCGAGACAGCTTCTGGCAGATCGCGCGTCAAGCTGCTGATATACTTTTTCGAGTTCCTTTACATACCCTTCTAGAAATGACATCATTAGAAACTCAGCTAACCCCTTTTTGCCGTTAAAATAATACGAAATTAAGGCAACATTCACATCCGCTTTACCCGCTATATCTCGCACTGAAGTACCGTTAAAACCCTTTGTATTGAAAAGTTGAATGGCGGCCTGTATGACACTTCGCTTCGATGCTGTATCTCGCTCCTGTTTCACTAGGAACCACCTCCAAATAATACGATCTAAATTATTGATTCGGTAATAACATAGGCAATCCTTTATTAATCGTACGACAAAATATGTGTATTAATCTGCAAGATTTGATATGATGTTCATAATTTCGATGTAAGGAAGAGGTGTTTTGACATGTTTGAAGTCGAATCCTATTCAGGCAAAAGAGAAAAAGATTATCAAATGGTAATTAAACAACTAAGAGCACTGCTAGATGGTGAAACAAATCAGCTCGCTAATCTTGCAAATGCCTCTGCTTTATTAAATCAGTTTCTAACAGATGTCAATTGGGTTGGGTTCTATTTATACGAAAAAGAGACCGATCAACTTGTGCTCGGGCCTTTCCAGGGACTTCCAGCATGCGTTCGTATTCAGAACGGTAAAGGAGTCTGTGGCACAGCATCTAAAGAAGGCAAGACGATGCGAATTGACAATGTTCATGATTTCCCCGGACATATTGCATGTGACGCTGCTTCACAATCTGAAATTGTAGTGCCAATGTACACTTCAGATAAGCTCCTCGGAGTACTTGATATCGATAGCCCTAAAGTTGGCCGTTTCGATGAATTGGATCAGGAGTATTTAGAGAAATTTACTGAAGCATTGCAAGATTTTCTTTAGAGTTAAAGTAAAGTATTTTGTACCTATACTACTTAAAAAGAGGCTGGGACAAA